>NZ_CM001773.1:3406888-3706496 GCF_000314895.2 Providencia sneebia DSM 19967
GAGTATGGCCCGTGTCTCAGTCCCAGAGTGGAAGATCATGGTGTGGGAGCAGTTAGGGATCGTCGCTTAGGTGAAACATTACCTCACGTACTAGCTAATCCCATATGGGTTCATCCGATAGCGCAAGGACCGAAGTTCCCCTGCTTTGCTCCTTAGAGATTATGCGGTATTAGCCACCGTTTCCAGTGGTTATCCCCCTCTATCGGGCAGATCCCCATACATTACTCACCCGTCCGCCGCTCGTCAGCGAGAAGCAAGCTTCTCCTGTTACCGCTCGACTTGCATGTGTTAGGCCTGCCGCCAGCGTTCAATCTGAGCCATGATCAAACTCTTCAATTAAAAGTGTTTGATGCTCAAAGAATCTTTACTGTCGCCTGATTTCCGAAGAAACCAGATTACCTATTAGTTCATATGTATATGAATTAACGTGTTAGTCACTCTTCAAGACTTTTTCAATCAAATATTTTTTGATAGTGTCTTGTGAGTGCCCACACAGATTGTCTGATAAATTGTTAAAGAGCGTTGCGACTATCTTTTTAATAGCGACCAAAGGTCTTTATCGCAATTTGGCGTATATTACGCCTACCTTTTCGAGATGTCAAGCTTTTTTTCGCTTTTTCTTTTCAGAACATCTCGCTGCCGTTTTCGTTACCGCCAACTTAACATTAACTCGTTTAACTTCAAGTTGTTAACTGCGGCTCCGTCACTCAGCGTTGCTTTGCATCGCCTTGTTCCTAGTCAGTGGATGCGCATTATAGGGAGCTGGAGAATTCTCGCAAGTGTTTTTTGCAAAAAATTATTTGATTGCTTGCATATCACTCAAAACGTCTATTTTTTGATGTTTTTTATCATATTTGGCAGGTCAGAAATACTATCAATGACAAAATCCGAACTCTCTATTGCAGCTTCAGTGACTTCCTGACCACTTCTGACTAAAACTGTTGTACCAACATTTGCCGCTTTTCCAGCTTGCATGTCTGCTAGTTTATCTCCAACCATATAAGAAGAAGCCATATCTATATTAAGAAAGGACTTAGCATCTAGTAACATGCCCGGTTTTGGTTTTCTGCAATCACAGTCAAGGCGATATATTTCATCCGTCGCCTCTGGATGATGAGGACAAAAATAGATCCCATCAAGGTCGATATCATGATCTGCTAATGACCAATCCATCCATTCTGTTAATTGCATGAAGTCATCTTCAGAATAAATTCCTCGTCCAATACCTGATTGGTTGGTCACGACCACCAGCGCATAGCCCATTTTTTTTAATTCAGCCATAGCTTCAATTGCGCCTTCAATAAATTGAAAGTCATCAATTTTATGTACATAACCATGGTCAATATTGATTGTGCCATCTCTATCAAGAAAAATTGCTGGTATACCTTTGCTCACCACTTTACTCCTAAAAATTTATGTCATTTAAGTATCTCATGAAAATAAAATAAATGAGAACATAATAAATTAAGGTAATCTTTATTGACTTGGACGTCTAGACGCCTTAACATCCGATCTAGTTAGATTTAATGTCTAAAAATTAATTCCTATATATTTAGAAGAAATAAATGATAAAGCTCTCGAATATTAATAAAGTTTTCCAACAAGGAAACCGTAACATACAAGCTTTGACTAACATCAGCTTGCATGTTCCTGCTGGACAAGTCTACGGTGTGATAGGTGCTTCTGGTGCAGGTAAAAGTACTTTAATCCGTTGCGTCAATATGCTTGAACGGCCGACATCAGGACAGGTTATTGTTGATGGACAAGATTTAACTGCACTACCTGAAAAGTCATTGACGAGAGCTCGTCGTGGTATTGGCATGATTTTCCAGCATTTTAATCTGTTATCATCACGTAATGTCTTTGATAACGTCGCATTACCATTAGAACTGGATAATACACCAAAAGAGAAAATTAAAGAGCGCGTGAATGAGTTGCTTGAGCTTGTTGGTTTAAGTGATAAAAAGGATGCTTATCCTGCCAATCTTTCCGGTGGTCAAAAGCAACGTGTTGCGATTGCTCGTGCTTTAGCAAATTCACCAAAAGTTTTATTGTGCGATGAAGCGACCAGTGCACTAGATCCTGCAACTACGCGTTCTATCCTTGAATTACTTAAGGATATTAACCGTAGATTAGGTTTAACTATTTTGTTAATCACCCACGAGATGGATGTGGTTAAACGTATTTGTGACCATGTTGCTGTTATCAGTGGCGGTCAATTAATTGAACAAGATAAAGTGAGTGAAGTTTTCTCTCACCCTAAAACACCAGTTGCCCAAGAGTTTATTAAATCTACTTTGGTCATCGATATTCCGGATGATTACAGTGAAAAACTAAAAAGCTCACCAGCTGAAGGTTTATCGCCATTACTGAAACTTGAATTCACAGGTCAGTCAGTCGATGCTCCTTTGATTTCCATCGCTGTACGTAAATTTGACATAGATATTAATATACTGAGTTCCCAAATTGATTATGCCGGTGGTGTGAAATTTGGCGTTATGCTAGCTGAAATACACGGGGTCAATGGTGGAGTTGAGTCAACAATTGAATTTTTGAAAGAGCATCATGTCAAAGTAGAGGTTTTGGGTTATGTCTGAAGGAATGATTGCACTACTTATATCAGGAACGATTGATACTATTATCATGACATTCGTTTCTGCAATTTTAGGGTTCTTACTAGGTGTGCCTACTGGCGTTCTACTTTACGTGACCCGTCGTGGACAAGTCATGGAAAATACTGTGCTTTATGCAGTTATTTCAGCAGTTGTGAATATTTTCCGTTCAATTCCATTTATCATTTTATTAGTATGGATAAGCCCATTTACAAAGTTTTTAGTGGGATCAGCGATTGGTATCGAAGGCGCGATTGTTCCACTGACTGTTGGTGCCATCCCATTCATTGCTCGAATGGTTGAAAATACATTATTAGAAGTTCCAAGTGGCTTAATCGAAGCTTCAAGAGCAATGGGCGTTACACCACTACAAATTATCCGTAAAATTTTATTACCAGAATCATTATCAGGGATTATCAATGCAGCAACGATCACCTTGATTATGTTAGTCGGTTATTCAGCAATGGGCGGTGCAGTTGGCTCCGGTGGTTTAGGGCAAATTGCAATGCAATATGGATATTACACTTATAATCCATTAGTTATGAATACCGTTCTTGTCCTATTAATTATCATAGTATTCATCATTCAATTTACGGGTGAATATCTGATGAAGAAAGTGTCACACAAATAGTCTCTACAATAGCAGCGCCGTTTTGGTGCTATAAAAGAAGCGTTAAAGGGGTATTACCTATGTCAATTAAATTCAAATCTATTGCAGTTGTCGGCGCGCTATTAGGTACATTAGCTCTAGCAGGCTGTGGTGAAAAGCAAAAAGATCCAAATAACATCAAAGTGGGTGTTATCATGGGTAAAGAGTTAGAAGTGGCTGAAGTTGCGCAGAAAGTTGCAAAAGAAAAATATGGGCTAAATGTTGAACTTGTTGCTTTTAATGATTTTGTTCTGCCAAATGAAGCACTCAGCAAAGGTGATATTGATGCTAACGCATTCCAACATAAACCTTATCTTGATCAGCAAATTAAAGATAGAAATTATAAAATAACACCAGTAGGTAATACTTTTATTTACCCTATTGCGGGCTACTCAAAACAAATTAAATCTATTGATGAACTAGCAGATGGCGCACAAGTTGCATTACCAAATGACCCAACTAACTTAGGTCGCTCATTATTATTACTGCAACAACAAGGTTTAATCACATTAAAAGAGGGCACAGGTTTGCTGCCAACTATTTTGGATGTTGTTGAAAATCCAAAAGGCTTAAAATTTATTGAGTTAGAAGCACCGCAATTACCTCGCGCGCTTGATGACCAAAAAATTGCCTTAGCTATCATCAACACAACTTGGGCAAGCAGTGCAACACCAAAACTTACTCCAGCAAAAGATGGTTTATTTGTTGAAGATAAAGAATCTCCATACGTTAACTTAATTGTTGCTCGTGACGATAATAAAGATAGCGAAAATGTGAAGAAATTTATTGAAGCGTATCAATCAGATGAAGTCGCTAAGAAAGCAGATGAAGTTTTCGATGGTGGTGCTGTTAAAGGTTGGTAATCTTTTTTATTAATTAGAAACAATTTAATATACTAGATGACTTATTGTCATCTAGTATTTTTTTGTATTAAAAACACACAAAACACAGCAAGAATATATTTCCAATACTTATAATAAAGGAAAAACTTATGAGATTGTTATTACCCACCCTTATGATTTTTGTCTTAACGGGGTGCGGAATGAATCAACAGATTTATAAAAATCAGAATAAAGGCTTTTCGAGTATGAAGTTGTCTAAGCCAGTCACTCAGAAAAAAGCCAAAGAAAAAAAATCAAATGTTAAGTTAATGAATAGCCCAGAAGAACTTCTTGGTATGCCTTTTCGAGATCTTGGTATTGTTTCAGGCGAATCTTGTCGTGCAAATGTTCAAAGTCCACCAGCAAGTGTGACAACAGCAAAAAATAGCATGTTAGTGAAAGCCGCTTACATTGCCGCGGATGCGGTGCTTTTACATCAATGTCAGACTCTGACTTATCCAGGCTGCTTTCAAGCAACAATTTGTGAAGGTAGTGCTGTACAAATTATCAATTAAAATAAATGAAATCATTTGAATGTAATATCATCGGCCATATTGAATCGCCTTATAAAGAGAAATTTGCTATCCCACGCCAGCCTGGACTCGTTTCGTCGGGAACAGGACGCCTGCATTTATACCCACCTTATAATGATCCAAACGCAATGCGAGGATTAACTCAATTTAGTCATATTTGGGTTCTTTTTGTTTTTCATCAAACCATGAATGGTGGATGGAAACCATTAGTTAGGCCACCACGATTGGGGGGAAATGACAAAATAGGCGTCTTCGCTACGCGCTCTACCTTTAGGCCCAACCCGATTGGTATGTCATTGATTGAATTAAAAGGAATTAGCCAAAAGAGTAATAATGTTATTTTAGAATTAGGAAGCTTAGATTTAGTGGATGGCACCCCAGTTATTGATATAAAACCCTATTTACCTTTTGCTGAAGCCATTCCTGATGCAAAAGCTGGATTTGCACAAGATGCACCTTCAGATGATATGCAAGTTATTTTCCATCCGCAGGTACAAAAAGCATTAACAGAATATGAAGTACAATACCCGGGGATACAGAAATTTATACAGCAGGTCTTAATGCAAGATCCCAGACCTGCTTATAAAAAAAATTCTGCCGAAATTCGTGATTATGCCGTCCATTTATTAAATTTTAATGTTCGTTGGAGAGTCATTGATAATGTGACGGAAATATTTGCTATCGAACCTTATGAAAAAACGGTTTAACCCCTTTTGGCAAAGCACAGTCACTGGTAGACTAGCTCTTTATCATGCTGCATTTGCAGCCTAGATTGATTTGGTAATATGACTTATTGCCATAACCCGTTGTTCTAATGGAACCTATACAATGCGTACTAGCAAATATCTGCTCTCAACATTAAAAGAGACTCCTGCGGATGCCGAAGTAATCAGCCATCAATTGATGCTTCGCGCAGGAATGATCCGTAAACTTGCATCTGGACTTTATGATTGGCTGCCGACTGGTGTCCGTGTTCTACGTAAAGTCGAGAACATTATTCGTGAAGAAATGGAAAATGCAGGCTCAATTGAAGTTTCTTTACCCGTCGTTCAACCCGCCGACCTATGGCTAGAGAGCGGCCGCTGGGAACAGTATGGTCCAGAATTGCTGCGTTTTACTGATCGCGGAGAGCGCCCTTTTGTCTTAGGTCCAACTCATGAAGAAGTCATTACGGATTTAGTACGTAATGAAATTACTTCATATAAACAACTACCACTGAACTTATTCCAGATTCAAACTAAATTCCGTGATGAAGTTCGCCCTCGCTTTGGTATCATGCGCTCTCGCGAATTTATCATGAAAGATGCTTATTCTTTCCATACATCGCAAGAATCATTACAAGAAACGTATGATGCAATGTATGAAGCTTATAGCAAAATCTTTACTCGAATTGGTTTTGATTTCCGCGCTGTACAAGCAGATACAGGTTCTATTGGTGGAAATGCGTCTCATGAATTCCAAGTGCTTGCACAAAGTGGTGAAGATGACATCGTCTTTTCAACGGAATCTGATTTTGCAGCAAACATCGAATTGGCAGAAGCTATTGCGCCATTAACACCTCGCCAAGCACCAACTGAAGAAATGCGACTTGTTGATACACCAAATGCTAAAACAATTGCAGAATTAGTTGAGCAATTTGGTTTACCAATTGAAAAAACGGTCAAAACTTTAATTGTTCGTGCGAAAAAAGATTCTGGTCATACATTAGTGGCTTTGCTTATTCGTGGCGACCATGAACTGAATGAAGTCAAAGCAGAAAAACATCCATTAGTTGCGAGCCCACTTGAATTTGCTTCAGAAGAAGAAATCAAAGCTGCTATTAATGCTGCTCCAGGTTCATTAGGCCCAATCAATATGCCTCTGCCTATCGTCATTGATCGCAGTGTTGCGACGATGAGTGATTTCGGTGCGGGTGCAAATATTGATGGTAAACACTATTTTGGTATCAACTGGGAACGTGATTTACCTCAGCCAGAAACTTTTGATTTACGTAATGTTGTTAATGGTGACCCAAGCCCAGATGGCAAAGGAACATTATTAATCAAACGTGGTATTGAAGTTGGTCATATTTTCCAACTTGGCACTAAATATTCTGAAGCGATGAAAGCCTCAGTACAAAATGAAGAAGGCCATAATCAAATCGTCACCATGGGTTGCTATGGTATTGGTGTAACACGTATTGTTGCCGCTGCAATTGAGCAGAGCCATGATGATCGCGGTATCATTTGGTCAGATGCTATTGCGCCATTCCAAGTAGCAATTTTACCAATGAATATGCACAAATCTTATCGTGTCAAAGAAGTTGCTGAAAAACTTTATGCTGATTTAAAAGCACAAGGAATTGAAGTTATTTTTGATGACCGCAAAGAACGCCCTGGTGTTATGTTTGCTGATATGGAACTGATTGGCGTGCCATATACCATTGTTATTGGTGACCGTAATTTAGATAGTAACCAAGTTGAATATAAAGCTCGCCGTAGTGATGAAAAATCATTGGTCGGACTTGATAATGTTGTGAGTTTCTTAAAAGAAAAACTCTCAAGCAACCTGAGTTAATCACCTTCTAACCCATAATACAAAATGCCCTCAAAGTAGATAGTTAATACTTGAGGGCATTTTATTTATTATCTAATTTAGTCCATTTATACTAAATCAGTTCAACATCATTATTTGCAAGAAGTTGATTTATCAAACATGATCTCACCTGTTTGTACTAAAGCAGGATCGAAAAGTCCATCTTCCATTGAAGGTCTAACGGTATAGTATCCTTCAATTTCAGCATATACAGGGGTTCCACCTGTGACACCTGTCGCACTATAGCCTTTTTCAAGCTCTAACCCTTCCGCTGCAAATTGACGGCCTGTTTTACATTCTGTAAATGTGGCTGCATCAGCAAAGTAGCGATACTCACCGATTTTCTTACTTGGTGCGACTTGCTTTAATGTATAGTTCAACTCTGAATCAATTTTATTACCTTCTTGATCCAGTAATGTCATTGATTTGTCATCGGTTGATGGTAAGAAGTAAGCTCGTTCACCTTTCGCATTTGTCATGCGTAATTTATTACCATCTTTAGCCCATGTACCAGTTTCATTAAATGTTTGATCGCCATCGCGAGTACCTAAGTACACTAATTGTTCAACATAGGTACCATCTTGATTAACCAGCAATGTTGCTTCAATACCTGAACAATCAGCACAAGGTATAATGCCAGTATAAGCTCTGTCTATGTAGGTTACTTTAGGCTCTTTAGTCACCGTTTGGCAGCCTACTACAGTTATTACACTCATCGCTATTAATGCTGAAAATAGTGATTTTTTCATTACCTTTATCTCCTAATTATTCAATTTTTATACTTTAATCCTTATTTACATCATAGCATCTCATATAAATCATGCTATTGCGATGATGACATTTAAGAATTGACTGATGTCTCTTCGGCTGCCATTATCAATCAAATTTAGGTCTAAATTTATAGTATTTATATACTGTTACAGTAATGTTTATCAAAAATAAGTACAAACACTTATTTATATCATTCGTAAAAATTTTTCATAAGAACTATTGTGCATGCTAAATGATTTTGTGTATAACACAGATTATTGTTCTTAAAATTACTGTGCTATCATCCAATGAAGCACATGATGCTTGGTAATAATAGTCAAGGCGGCAATAACCGCCACTAACATAGTGGTGAGGGAATATGTCTACAGATACTGAATATCAACCTATCAATTGTGATGATTATGAATATCTTGAGCTCGCCTGCCAACGTGAGTTGAAATTAGAAATTCAACTTTATGGCGGTGAGATTGTTGAAGGGAAAGCCAGTGACTTACTCTTACGGAAGAAAGTAGAGTACTTGATTTTAGAGACTCTCGATGGGACAAAAGAGTTAAGATTGGATTATATCGTAACCTTCAGTCATCCTGAAATCGGCACTATTGTTGTCGATCTCTCTCACTAGAACTCATCCAAGACGAGTTATTCTCTGCGCCCCTTATGATAAATCACAGTCTTAAGGGGCTTCTAATTACTACGACTTCACGCTTTGATACTCATCATTTTTCACCCAATGGTAGGCAACGCCTGGCGAGTCCACATTCACCAAACCTTCTGGTGTAATAAAACACCCCACAGCAGTAATTAATTTATCATTATAATATATCAGTGGCGTTCTTTCGCGCATCCAAGGTGATACACCTAACTCTTGCCAGATTTTTTTGCTACTGCGGGAGTGTTGCCGCCCAACAATATTGAATGTTCCTTGTAATCCAAAGCGTACAGTCACTTTTTCATTTTGCTCAGGAGGCCGTATTTGCCCTTCTCCTTCCATGACTTCAATTAGACCTAAAGATTCAGGCAATACAAAAGATTGTGGGTAATGCCATTCGAATTGTTGACCAAATAAACGATTAATCCGGCGAACGATCCACAATGCACCTTGATAACGCCGAATATCAACATGACCTAATTGACAAATAGGTTCCGCATCTTGCCTTGCGAGAGCAACTTCACACCAAATTCGCTCAAGTTGATTAAATGGAGGCATTGGCAGTTGATGTAAGCCAACCCAACGGCGTAATAAAGCATTGCGCTTTTCTCGAGAGCAATCCTGTAAGCCATCTATATATAATCCGCCGTGATAATCAACAATTTCATCTAATACATCTTGCAATAATTCATCAAGTAAAGATTCTTGCTCAGCACAGAGTGATGCACTACGTGAAACTGCATTTGTAAAGTGAGGCCAGCGTTCTGTGAGCATCGGCATAACATGTAATCGTAAAAAATTACGATCATACCGATCGTCCTGATTACTATCATCTTCAACCCAACTCAACTGGTATTCTTGCGCGTAAATTTCTAATGCATGACGGGAGATTGATAATAGCGGTCGTAATAACCAAGTTTGAACATTATCCGCAACAAACTCAATGCGCTCCGGCATTGAAGAAAGTCCCGCAGGACCACTTCCTCTTTTCAATGCCAGCATAAAAGTTTCAGCTTGATCATCTAAATGTTGTGCGGTCAAAAGCGCTTCATCAGAGTCAAGTTCATGACGATAAGCTTGATATCGAGCTGATCGAGCAGCTGCTTCAATGCCCTTATCCGTCGGATCAACAGTAACATGACAGCAAATAAACGGAATTTCCCATTTATTGCAAAGTTCTCGGCAATGCGCTTCCCATGAATCAGCTTTTGTATTTAATCCATGATGAATATGGATCGCTCGAATTTGTAGCTGTGGCCGCTGATATTTTTTTATTTGATAAAGTGAGTGCAATAGTACCGTTGAATCTACACCACCACTAAAACCAATTAATACTTTTGTGAAGTCACCTATTTTATTAAGCACATGTTCAATAATAACTTGTGATTGCTTAGTCATCTATTTGCCTTTGTTCATTGTTACTATTTTGACTATGACAAACAATATGATAGTCCTAATGGCAAGCATATTCTTGTAACTCATAAAAAACGGGAGCAAGTAAAAAACCAGCTCCCGTTCTTAAATAAGCTATAACTAAAAATTAGCAGTAACCATATTCCATCAATCGTTGATAACGGCGATTTTTTAGCGCATCTTCATCAAATTCCATTAGCTCATTTAAATCTTCGCTAAGGCGGGTTTTCAAAGATTGTGCTATTTCATCATAATTACGATGAGCACCGCCCAAAGGTTCTGACACAATATTATCAATCAATTTCAACTCTTTAAGGCGAGGAGCTGTAATCCCCATTGCTTCAGCGGCTAAAGGTGCTTTATCTGCACTCTTCCACAAAATAGAAGCACAGCCTTCTGGTGAAATAACGGAATAAGTGCTGTATTGCAGCATGTTGACTTTATCGCCAACACCAATGGCTAATGCACCACCTGAACCACCTTCACCAATAACAGTACAAATAACCGGAACGGATAAACGGGACATTTCACGTAAATTGCGTGCAATGGCTTCTGATTGACCACGTTCTTCAGCACCAACACCTGGATATGCGCCTGGAGTATCGATGAATGTAATAATAGGCAAATTAAAACGTTCAGCTAATTCCATCAATCGTAAAGCTTTACGATAACCTTCTGGTGCAGGCATACCAAAGTTACGGCGAATTTTCTCTTTAGTTTCGCGGCCTTTTTGATGGCCAATAACCATAACAGGTTGGCCCTCTAAACGCGCGATTCCACCAACAATAGCTTTATCATCCGCATAAGCACGATCTCCAGCTAATTCCTGAAAATCAGTAAAAATACGAGGAATATAATCTAATGTATATGGTCGACGTGGGTGACGAGCGAGTTTAGCAATTTGCCATGCCCCCAGATCAGAGAAAATCTTACGTGTTAGTTCAACACTTTTTTCACGTAAACGAGCAACCTCTTCATCTAGGTTGACTTCTAAATTGTTATCTTGACGACTAACTGCGGTCAGCGAATCAATTTTCGCTTCTAATTCAGCAATTGGCTGTTCAAAATCAAGAAAATCCAGACTCATAATATTCCTATTTTAGTCAAATTCTAATTCTACCTGCTCATTACCCAGCAGAGTTCGCAGAGAATTCAGAAGAGCATCAACGGGTGTTACACGCCAAATAACGCCAAATTTAAGTTTGGCTCTAGCATCATCCTTCTGATAATACAAATGAACCGGGATCGTCCCTGAACGATAGGGTTCAAGAGCACTGCGAAGTCGGTTCAGTAATTGATCATTAATTTGTTTGTCTGACAGTGAAATTGCAAGCCCTCGAGCATATTTTTCTCTGGCTTCACTAATATCCATGAGCTCTCGCACTGTCATTTTATTACCACCATTGAAATCATCAAAGCTGACCTGACCGGTGGCAATAAGGATACTGTCTTTTTCCAACAAATGTTGGTATTTATCTAGCGCATCTGAAAATAACATAATATCCAGACGACCGGAACGATCATCAAGCGTACAAATCCCAATGCGATTTCCACGTTTCGTCGTAATGACTTTTGATGAAAGCACTAAACCTACCACAGTTGTCACTTGACCACGAGGGGTTGGGTTCACATCTTTTAATCTCAAGCCATTAGTATAGCGTTCAATCTCATTTAAGTATCGAGTTATTGGGTGCCCTGTTAAATAGAGCCCTAATGTCTCCCTTTCACCATCTAAAACAACTTGTTCTGGCCATTCGGGAATGCTTGCATAAGAACTTTCAACTTGTTCTGGCGCTTCAGCCAGTACACCAAACATATCTGTTTGCCCAATAGCTTCCGCTTTTGCATGCTGATCTGCTGCTTTTAATGCATCTTCAAGAGAAGACATTAAAGCGGCACGGTGGGGACCTAAATGATCAAACGCACCCGCCATGATCAATTTTTCCATCACACGGCGATTTATTTTCTTTATATCAACACGAGCACAGAGATCAAAAATCTCTTTAAAAATACCACCTTTCTGCCGCGCTTCAATAATCGCTTCGATCGGCCCTTCACCAACACCTTTAATTGCACCAATACCATACACAATTTCACCTTCATCATTAACATGAAAATGGTATAGGCCACTATTAATATCTGGTGGTAAAACCTTAAGCCCCATCCGCCAACATTCATCGACAAGGCCAACGACTTTTTCCGTATTATCCATATCCGCAGTCATTACGGCCGCCATGAATTCAGCAGGATAATGCGCTTTAAGCCATAATGTTTGATAAGAAACTAATGCATAGGCCGCTGAGTGAGACTTGTTAAATCCGTAACCGGCAAATTTCTCCACCAAGTCAAAGATTTTCATTGATAGCTCACCATCAACGCCATTTTTAATCGCACCGTCTTTAAAAACAGAGCGCTGCTTAGCCATCTCTTCAGGTTTCTTTTYCCCCATTGCACGACGCAACATATCTGCGCCGCCAAGGGTATAACCCGCTAAAACCTGAGCTATCTGCATAACCTGTTCTTGGTAAAGAATAATACCGTATGTTGGCTCTAAAACAGGTTTTAAAGACTCATGTTGCCATTGTACATCAGGATAAGAGATCTCTTCGCGCCCATGTTTACGGTCAATAAAGTTATCAACCATGCCGGATTGCAAAGGGCCCGGACGAAAGAGTGCGACTAGCGCTATCATATCTTCAAAACAGTCAGGACGCAGGCGCTTGATCAGATCTTTCATTCCTCTTGATTCAAGCTGGAAAACGGCTGTGGTCTCTGAGCGCTGCAACATGTCAAAACTTTTTGTATCTTGCAGTGGAATAGCTGCAATATCAATCGGTTCAAGGCTTTTTTTCGCTCGCCTTGCATTGATCATTTCCAATGCCCAGTTGATGATTGTTAATGTGCGCAATCCCAAGAAGTCAAATTTGACTAATCCTGCATATTCAACATCATTTTTATCAAATTGGGTAACTGGGTTTTTCCCTTCAGCATCACAGTATAGCGGAGCAAAATCGGTAATTTTTGTTGGTGCAATAACGACACCACCAGCATGTTTACCAGCGTTACGTGTGACACCTTCTAATTTACGCGCCATATCAATTAGCGCTTTAACTTCCTCATCTGCCTCATAAATTTCAGGTAACTGAGGTTCGGCTTCAAAAGCTTTTTCTAATGTCATTCCTGGGTCAGGCGGCACTAGCTTAGAAATTCTATCAACAAAGCCATAAGGGTGACCAAGGACACGGCCAACATCACGAATAACCGCTTTTGCTGCCATAGTACCAAATGTAATGATCTGGGATACCGCATCACGCCCATACATTTGAGAAACGTGATCAATGACTTGATCTCGTTTTTCCATGCAAAAATCGACGTCAAAGTCAGGCATGGAAACACGTTCTGGGTTTAAGAAACGCTCAAAAAGTAAGTCAAATTCTAAAGGATCAAGATCTGTGATTTTCAGAGCATAAGCAACAAGTGAACCTGCACCAGATCCCCTTCCCGGCCCGACAGGAACACCATTATCTTTTGACCATTGGATAAATTCCATGACTATCAAGAAGTAACCGGGAAATCCCATTTGGTTAATAACGTTAAGTTCAATGTCTAAACGTTCATCATATTCAGGGCGTTTTTCCGCTCGGACTTTTTCATCTGGAAATAAAAACTGAAGGCGTTCTTCCAACCCTTCTTTAGATCGCATGACCAAAAAGTCTTCAGTTGCCATATCTCCGGTAGGAAATTGAGGAAGAAAATACTCACCAAGGCGGATTGTGACGTTACAACGCTTAGCAATCTCTACACTGTTTTCCAATGCTTCAGGGATGTCAGCAAACAGCTCACACATCTCTTGTTCAGTTCGTAAGTATTGCTGAGGGCTATAATTTTTAGGGCGCTTAGGATCAACTAATGTAAAACCATCATGAATAGCAACGCGAATTTCATGTGCATCAAAATCACCACTATCAATAAAACGCACATCATTGGTTGCAACAACGGGTAATCCCCTTTGTGTTGCGAGTTCGACTACAGCATGTAAATAGCTTTCCTCATCTGGTCGCCCTGTTCGGATCAATTCTAGATAATAGCTACCAGGAAAATGCATTTCATAGAATGATAGACATTCATCAACTAATGCCTGATTACCACGCAATAAAAATTGCCCAACATCACCTTGTCGCCCACCAGAGAGTAAAATTAAACCAGCTTTATGTTTAACTAGCCAGTCCCGATAAATAGTCGGGCCTAGAGCGCCATAGCCTTTTTGATAAGCTTCAGAGATAAGTAATGTTAGGTTTTGATAGCCCTCATTATTGCGTGCAAGCACTGTCAAGTGAGCAACTTCATCACCGAGTTGTTCACTTTCAACATAAAAATCCGCACCAATAATTGGTTTAATTCCCGCGCCATGTGCTGCACCATAAAATTTCACTAATCCACATAAATTAGTAAAATCTGTTATAGCAAGTGCAGGCATCCCCATAGAGGCTACTTTTTTGACTAACGGACCGGTTTTTGCCAGACCATCAATCATGGAATAGTCACTATGAACACGTAAATGAATAAAACGAGGTTCAGCCATCAAATTTATACTCTAATTTGCGCTTCTAATACACGACGCACAGGTGCAAAGCTTTTACGGTGAAAATCTGTTGCCCCATGTTGTGTGAGTTTTTCTAAGTGGTAAGCTGTTGGATAGCCTTTATGTTTTGCAAATCCATACTCCGGATAGATTTTATCTAATTCTACCATTTCTCTATCTCGGATCACCTTTGCCAAAATAGATGCAGCACTAATTTCTTGTACCAAGCTATCACCTTTAACAACCGCTTGTGATGGCATACTCAATACAGGGCAACGGTTTCCATCAATTAAAACGAAGTCTGGCTTGATACTTAATCCTGCAACAGCACGCTGCATAGCTAACATAGTGGCATGCAAAATATTAAGTTGGTCAATTTCTTCTGGCTCTGCTCGACCGACACACCAACACAACGCTTTTTCTTGGATTTCAACAAACAGTTTTTCGCGTTTTTTCTCAGTGAGCTTTTTTGAATCAGTCAATCCAACAATAGGATTGCTAGGATCTAAGATAACAGCCGCAGTCACCACTGCACCAACTAGCGGGCCTCTGCCAACTTCATCTACACCTGCAATTAAGTTAGCTTTAGGGTATATAAAATCCATTAATTTCTAACCAAATTTAATACAGCATCAGCAGCTTGCTTATCCGCATCACAACGGATTAACTGATGAAGCTGTAAAAATGTTTCTTTTAATTCATCAACCTGCTCACCACCTTCTAAAAGTGGCATCAGTTGCTCAGCAAGTCGCTCAGGTTGACACTCTTCTTGCAATAACTCTTTAACAACCTCTTTCCCTGCCAATAAGTTAGGTAAGGAAACATAAGGTGTTTTGACTAACCGTTTAGCAAGCCAAAAAGTAAATGGCTTCATGCGATAACCAACTACCATCGGGCATTTTGTCAACATACACTCAAGCGCAGCCGTACCCGAGGCAAGTAAAGTTGCATCTGCTGCAATCATGGCATCTCTTGCCTGACCATCCAACATATGAACCATGAGTTCTGGAACAACTTGTTGGCGAATAGAATCAAATTGTTCTGTGCGCTTTTGATTAACAAGGGGAACGATAATATGGAGATCAGGAAAATGTTCCTTCAATATTTTTGCCGTTTTTAAAAAATCTTCACTTAACATTTCAACTTCTGAATGTCGACTTCCCGGCAAAATAGCTAAACATTTTACATGTTCTGGTATTCCAAGGCGCTGTCTCGCTTGAGATTTATCAACTTGCAAAGGAATAGCATCAGCCATTGTGTGACCAATAAAGCGGCAAGGCACATTAAAACGATCATAAAAAGCTTTTTCAAAAGGTAAAAAGGCCAGCACTAAATTCGTTGCTCGACCAATTTTGAAAACCCTTTTTTGCCGCCATGCCCATACGGACGGGCTGACATAATGGATAGTTTTAATTCCCTTTGATTTTAATTTTTCTTCTAGCGTGATATTAAAATCAGGCGCATCAATACCAACAAAAATATCGGGTTGTAATTGAGTAAATCGTTTGGTGAGGTCTTTACGAATTGACAATAAGCGAGGCAGTCTACCAAGGACTTCAACAATTCCCATCACTGCAAGCTCTTCCATTTCATACCAAGCTTCACAGCCTTCAGCCTGCATTAACGGTCCAGCTACACCAACAAAACGGGCATTAGGGACTTGCTGTTTAAGAGCCCGGATCAGACCAGCGCCTAAAATGTCGCCAGAAGTCTCTCCTGCAACAAGGCCAATAGTAAGTGGGCGGCTATCATTTACCAAAATTCGCTCCTTAATAAAGGCCTTGATTTCGTTAATCTTAAATTAGTTAAGATTAACGAATAATACCACGATTAGATTCTGCTGATTTTTCAAGAAAATCACTAAATACTTTCACATAAGGGTTCGTTTTTGCCAGTTCAGTAATTTCTTCACGGGCTTCTTCTAATGACTTACCTGATCGGTAAAGTATTTTATAAGCATTACGAATGGCATGCAGCGATTCTTTATCAAAACCGCGACGTTTTAACCCTTCAATATTTAAACCATAAGGTGTTGCATGATTACCTTGAGCAATCACATACGGAGGTATATCTTGCGCAACACCAGAGCACCCACCAACCATAACATGAGCGCCAATTTGACAAAATTGGTGAACAGCCGTCATCCCACCAATAATAGCAAAATCACCAAGTGAAACATGGCCACCTAATGTTCCATTATTTGCAATGATGCAGCGATTACCAATGATACAATCATGGGCAATATGTGCATTAATCATTAGTAGGTTATCATCACCAACTTTAGTTAATCCACCGCCTTGAACTGTGCCACGGTGAATAGTAACACTTTCGCGAATACGGTTTCTATCACCAATTTCTACGCGAGTTGGCTCACCTTGATATTTCAAATCTTGGTTAATTTCACCAATAGAAGAGAACTGAAAAATCACGTTATCACGGCCAATTTTTGTATGACCATTAATAACAATATGTGATTTAAGCTCAGTACCTTCTCCTATTTCAACATCAGCACCAATATAACAAAAAGGGCCAATGCGAACATTGGCACCGATACTTGCTCCATCTTCAATAATGGATGAAGGATGAATACTGGCTGTTTTATCAATCATATCAGACCTCACGGCGGCGGGCACACATCATTTCTGCTTCGCAGGCCACTTCTCCGTCAACTTTTGCAACGCCTTTAAAACGTGCAACGCCACGACGTTCTTTGATAAATTCAACTTCTAGGATCATTTGGTCCCCAGGTAAAACAGGACGTTTAAAGCGAGCATTATCTATTGCTGCAAAATAGTACAATTCACCCGGCTCTAATTTGCCAACACTTTTAAATGCTAGAATTCCTGTTGCTTGTGCCATTGCTTCCAGAATAAGAACGCCCGGGAAAATAGGCTTACCTGGAAAATGCCCTTGGAAAAATGGTTCATTGAATGACACATTTTTTACTGCACGTAAGGATTTACCTTCTGTAAAATCCAGTACACGGTCAACCAAAAGGAACGGATAACGGTGTGGAAGCAGCTCTAAAATTTCTTCTATATGCAGAGTATGATTATCACTCATCGAAATACTCTTCCTGTCTATGAATGCAATGTAAATTAATGAATCGGCCTGCTTTAACCCTTTTATCAGGTCAACAGGCAGGCCGGAAAACGTAACTCAAGTGGGTTATTTTAACCTGAATTACAAAATACTTACTGATCTTTTTTAGGTTGGCTGTCTAATTCACGTTCAACCGCTTTTAATCTTTTATTCATCTCATTGATATTTAAGACTAAAGCAGCTGTTTTACGCCAAACTTTATTAGGCTGCAAAGGGATGCCAGACGAATATACACCCGGTTCAGTGATTGGTCTCATGACCATTCCCATTCCAGTGACCGTCACCTTATCGCAAATTTCCATATGACCATTGATTACGCTTGCACCGCCAATCATACAGTAGCGACCGACCTTTAAGCTACCCGCCATGATAACACCACCAGCAACTGCTGTGTTATCACCAATAATAACATTGTGTGCAATTTGGCATTGGTTATCAATGATAACACCATTACCTATAACAGTATTATCCAGAGCACCACGGTCGATTGTGGTGCAAGCACCAATTTCAACACGGTCACCAATAATGACTGTTCCAAGCTGAGGTATTTTCACCCAATTACCACGATCATTGGCATAACCAAACCCATCAGCACCAATAACTGTGCCCGATTGAATTAAGCATTGTTCGCCGATTTCGATATGATGGTAAATGCTAACATTTGCCCATAAACGACTGCCAGCACCAATTCGTGTATTTTTACCGACAAAACAACCCGCGCCAATAACAACATTATCGCCAAGTACAACACCACTTTCGATAACTGCATTTGCACCGATAGAGACATTCTCACCAATTTTTACATCTTCAGCAATAACAGCTGAGGTATGAATATCTTGAGCTGGACTTGGTGTAGTATCCAAAATCTGCGCCATACGAGCATAAGCCAGATAAGGATTATCAACGACAAGTGCGGATACTTGACACGAATTAAGGTCTTTTGCTGTTAGAACGACAGCAGCGGCCTTACATTCAGCCAATTTATCACTATAACGGCTATCAGATAAAAATGTAATTTGTTGATTATTTGCTGAATACATCGGAGCAATACCGGTGATAACAATATCGCCATCACCGTGTAACTGTGCATTCAACTGCTGAGCTAAATCAGCCAATCGAATTGAAGGCATCTATTATTTAACCTGTTTTTGAACCTTGCTGGTGATATCGACGCTATCTTTTGCATAAGCAACTGCGTTTGCATCAATAACAACATCATAGCCTTCTTTCGCAGCAATAGATTTAATTGAATCTTGAATGCGGCTTAGGATTTTATTGCGTTCTTCCATTTGACGACGACGATTGTCCTCTTCAAATTTTTGTGCTTTTTCAGCAAATTGGTCACGCTTAGTCATCAGCTCTTTTTCTTGCTTTTCACGATCGCTTTGCTTCATTGTCGCACCATCACGACGTAATTTTTCAACGCGTGATTGCAAATCTTTTTCTAGATTTTGCAACTCTGTTGCACGGCTCTTGAATTCATTCTCAAGTTGTTTAGCTACCGCTTCACGTGCAGGCATATTTTGAAAAATTTCGCCAACATTTACGACAGCGATTTTATCTGCATAAGCACCAGCTGACATCGCTAAAGCCAAACCTACACCTGCGGCACACAACAATTTTTTCACACGAAACTCCTTAACCCATATTTATGGCTGGAAATTTTGGTCACCCCCACACTAATTGTGGGGGAGTCCTTAGATAGACTTAATACAGCTTACCATGTTCTACCAATATTGAATTGGAACTGCTCTGATTTATCACCTTCGTAGTCTTTAATCGGCTGCGCATAGGAGAATACGAGAGGTCCAAGTGGTGACATCCATTGTAAAGCAACCCCCGCTGATGAACGGATATTCGTTGCTTTACCATAATCAGGCATGCCTGCGCGCCATTGTGGATTAATGCTATTCCAGTTGGTATCCCATACCGTACCTGCATCAATGAAGACAGAGGTACGAACTGCATTCGCATATTTCTCATCAATAAATGGCGTAGGTGTAATCAATTCGAATGATGCTGTATACATTGCATTACCACCAACCGCATCACTTGATGGGCTTCCCGGCTCAGGTCCGACTTTCCCATTAACATTCTTCAAATAAACGGCTTTTGGACCAATATTATTCGAGCGGAAACCACGGAGTGTACTAGAACCACCGGCATAGAAGTTTTCATAGAATGGCATTTGCTTACCACCAAGGCCATCCCCAAAACCAGCTTGCGCACGACCAAGAACGATCCATGTGGCATCTTCATTGATTGGATAATACTGAGCGGTATCAAAACGCAATTTATAATATTCGTTATCCGAACCTGGTACTGTAACTTTACCTGAAAGGCTGGTTTTATTACCCGAAGTAGGGAAGAAACCACGATCCAATGAGTTGTAAGTCCAACCCACATTTAAAGTAAAGTCATCAGCGTTAAATTTCTCTTTATTACGTCCATCAGAATTAATGTGCGGATAATCTCCCATAGAATTGAGATATTCCCACATTGCAGCTTGAGGGCGCATATCCGATAAGGAGTTATGGACATAGCCCGCTCCCAAACGGAAAGAGTTATTTTCATTGAATGGGAAGCTTAAGAAACTATCCAATCCATAGGTTTTATTGGTATAACCAGATAAGTCAGCATCTTTAGCACGGAAATCGTTATAGAAAATACGACCACCTAAGCTAACACCATTTACGGTAAAGTATGGATCAGTAAAGGACATTTCAACGTTTGTTGAATAATCATTTTTACTTGCGTTGACGCCAACAGCATTACCCGTTCCTAACCAGTTATCTTGTGTTACACCAACTTGGAAACTTACGCCACTTTCCGTACCGAAACCAACACCAAAGTTCATTGAACCGGTATTACGTTCTTTAACTTTATAAATGACATCAACTTGATCAGGACTGCCCGGAATACGCTGAGTTTCGACATCAACCGTTTCAAAGAATCCAGTACGATTAAGGCGTTCTTTACCTAATTCAACAAGATCATTTCCCAGCCACGCACCTTCCATTTGACGCATTTCGCGACGTAGAACAGTATCTTTACTGGTATCATTTCCTTGGAAACGAATTTGGCGAACATAAAAACGGTTACCTGCATCAATGTTGACATTCAGCTTAACAGTTTTATCTTCATCATT
This sequence comes from Providencia sneebia DSM 19967, assembly GCF_000314895.2. Lineage (GTDB taxonomy): Bacteria > Pseudomonadota > Gammaproteobacteria > Enterobacterales > Enterobacteriaceae > Providencia > Providencia sneebia. The sequence continues at coordinate 3,427,803 of NZ_CM001773.1, forward strand.
GATTTCAGGTTGAGTCATTACACGCGGGTAGGCATAACCATAACGACCCAATAGGTCCTTAATTTTGTTTTCCATGCTCGTTACTTGAGCACCGTTGTATAACTCACCCGGCGTAATAGTAATCAGCTCTTTAATTTCAGCTAAATGATCAGCTGTATTACCGTTGATATCAACACTGGAAATCTTATATTGATCACCTTCTGTGATATTAATTGTAATATAGATATCTTTTTTATCTGGTGTCAGACTGACTTGAGTGGAGTCAATATTGAAGCGAGCATAACCGCGGTCTAGATAGAAACTACGAAGTGTTTCTAAGTCACCCGCTAATTTTTGCTTTTGATATTTTTGGTCTGCAGTTAAGTTCCACCATGGTACATCATCACGTAATTGGAACTTATTAACCAATTCTGCTGTTGAATAGTTTTTGTTTCCTACTACGTTAATCTGCTGAATTTTTGCAGATACGCCTTCAGAAAACACAAACTTTAAATCAACACGGTTACGAGGTAATGGTGTAGCAACGGCTTTTACTGTCGCATTGTATTTACCAACACTATAGTAAAAATCTTCTAGACCTTTCTCAATATTTGATATTTTCGTGCGGTCTAATGCTTCACCTACGCGAATATTTGATGCTTCCAAGTTTTGTTTGAGCATATCATCTTTCACAAATTTATTACCGGTGAAAGTGATACTCGCGATGGTTGGTCGCTCTTTAACTTGAACGATCAGCGTGTTTCCATCACGCAGGACCCTAACATCTTCGAAGTTACCTGTAGAGAAAAGAGAACGAATTGAACGGCTAATATCTTCGTTATCAATCGAATCACCGACCCTTACAGGCATATTCAATAATGCTGCACCAACGGCGACGCGTTGTAGACCTTCGAAACGAATGTCTTTAACTACGAATCCGTCTGAACCGTATGCAGTGGCGCTGCCGAGTAGCAGCGACGCTATGAGCAACTTTTTCATCGCCATCGTTGTTATGCGTATTCCTTACTGGTCCCCAGCTTACTTATCAGAAGCGAGAGAAATCATTAAAAAGTGCAAGTCCCATTAACAGAATCAATGCCATTGCACCTATCCGATAACTAAAGTCTTGTACTCGCTCAGACACTGGACTTCCTTTAATTTTTTCAATTAATAAGAAGAGCAAGTGCCCCCCATCTAATACAGGCAATGGAAACAAATTGATAATGCCCAAATTCACGCTGATTAGCGCAATGAACATCAAATAATATACCAAGCCTGACTCTGCCGATACCCCCGCACCTTTAGCGATAGAGATCGGCCCACTCAAGTTGTTAAGTTTGACATCACCAACAACTAATTTACCCATCATATTTACGGTCAGTTTCATCAACTGCCAAGTTTTATCGCTAGCTTGAACCAAAGACTCTAACGGTCCATATTCCTGAACCATTCTATATTCATCAGCTAACGGTATCACTGAAAGTTCTATGCCCGCAAATCCAATTTTTTCACCACCCTTTCCATTTTGCGAATCAGGCGTCAACTCAAGGGAAATTAGTTGTCCATTTCTTTCAACACCCAACTTCAAAAGTTGATTAGGACTATTACGAATAATCCGTGTTAGTGGCGTCCACACATCTAAGGCTTGACCATTAACACTAACAATTCTATCACCGGGCTGTAAACCTGACTTTTCACCGGCTAATCCTTGCGAAACGTTTAAAATCACAGGATCAATTTTTGCTGAAACTGGCATAATCCCCATCGAAAGTACAGGATCTTCTTTTTCAGGATCAAATTGCCAATGCGTTAAATCAATCGTTTTAGTGACTGGTTCACTAAATCCTTGCGGTAAAACTTCTGCCGTTAATTGACGGTCTCCAATCTTACCGACTAATGCGAAACGAATCGCACTCCAATCAGGCGTTTCGATGCCATCAATTGATTTTAGTTCCATTCCCGGCAAAATATTTGCTGTTGCAGCGACAGAATCTACCTTCACATCTTCGATAATTGGACGTACTGATGGTATTCCCATCATAAAAACAATCCAATAGACAACTATGGCTAAAAGGAAATTTGCTATCGGACCTGCGCTAATAATTGCCGCTCGCTGACCAATGGTTTTATTGTTAAATGCAAGATGACGACGTTCAGGGCTCACATCCCCAACACGCTCATCCAACATTTTGACATAGCCACCTAAGGGAATTGCTGCAATAACATACTCGGTTCCTTGCTTATCAACCTTACGCCATAATGTTTTGCCAAAACCAATTGAAAAACGCTCAACATAAACACCACAGCGTCGTGCAACCCAAAAATGACCAAACTCATGAACTGTTATCAATACGCCAATTGCGATGATAAATGCAGCTAAACTCCAAAAAAATCCCATTGCCAACCTTAGAGACCAAACCCATTAAAAACCAACAGATTTAACCCTGCAAATACAGGAATTGCAGCTGTTAGACTATCAATTCTATCAAGAATTCCACCATGCCCAGGAATTAAATGGCTACTGTCTTTTATCCCAGAATGCCGTTTAAACATACTTTCTGTTAAGTCACCGAACACAGATACTACAACAACAATAATTGATGTTACCAATAAATAATCAGGTATTGGGATTGGCGCATAAAGACTAAATAGCCATGAGATAATTCCCGCAGTAATTAACCCGCCAATAAGCCCTTCCCATGTTTTACCCGGGGATACTTTTGGTGCCATTTTATGACGCCCCATAGTGCGCCCAAAAGCATAAGCGCCAGAATCAGCTCCCCAAACTAATAGCATGACATATAATAGCCACCAAGCACCAAAGAAAGTGTCACTATGATAGCCAATTGTTCTAAGTACCATCATGCCGCAATAAAAAGGAATAATCGTCAGTACACCAAATAAAATTTGGACACTCGTTGATTTTCCCCATATTTGCGCAGATGCAGGGAAAGTAATCACGAGCAATATAGCAACTATCCACCAAGCAAGACCAGCCCATAGGCCATACAGAATAATAGGTTCATGTGCTAATACGGTGATATCACTAAAAGAAAACTGTATCGCAAGTAGCGCAATACCAAACACAACTCCAAGAGCTACGCGTTTCGCTTGAGAGTGCCAACCGACAAATTGAGCCCATTCCCATGCTGCTAATGCACATATCGCAATAACGACATAACCAAATACAGCAGGTGAAAGAAAAAATAGAGCGACAATAACCAGCGGAATTAAAATTATCGCAGTAATTAAACGATACTTCAGCACAACTGACTCCTTTTATTTAACGAGTTCATCATCTGACTCAGCTCCACCATAACGTCGTTCGCGCTGATTAAATGCATCGATTGCATTTTGAAAAACCTTTTCATCAAAATCAGGCCACAGCACATTCGTAAAATAGAATTCAGCATAAGCAACTTGCCACAACAGAAAGTTACTAATACGGTGCTCTCCACCTGTTCTGATAACTAAATCAACATTTTCCTGATCATGCATGCACACATGCTGATCGATGGTTTCTTCATCGATATCATCAATAGAAAGTTGGCCATTTTGCACTTGTTGGAAAATCGTTTTCATACTGTTTGCGATATCCCATCGACCGCCATAATTTGCAGCGATATTTAATCTCAGACCTGTATTATTGGCAGTCAAATCTTGCGCTTTTTTAATGCGTTTTTGTAGACGTTCATTAAATCGACTAATATCACCGATAATAAGTAATTTCACATTATTTTTATGCAATTTTTTTACTTCATTATCTAGAGCAAAAACAAATAACTCCATAAGAGAGCTGACCTCTTTTTCAGGTCTTCTCCAGTTTTCGCTGCTAAACGCATATAATGTCAATGAACTAATATTGTTTTTGACTGAAAAACGTACAGCATTACGCACTGACTCAACACCAGCTTTATGACCAGTAATCCTCAGTTTTCCTCTCTGCTTAGCCCAGCGCCCATTACCATCCATAATAATGGCAACATGCTTTGGCCCCACAGAATGAGCGAGACCTTCACTACTAGAGTTCATTAAATATTGATCCTTATGTGCACCACATCAAAAATTTAGCACAATAATAGCCTCTATCATTGCGTTTGCTGATAAGGCACACTTTTDGTTCTCAGCTAAATACTACCATGACTTTTTATTTTATATACTTTATATGTAAAAGACTTATTGTACCTAGCAGCAATTAAATAAATCCCATATCAAACTGAAAATGATTGCTTAATGACTTGTTCAGCTTCACTTCTTGCCTGAGTGTCGATTTCTAAGACCTCATCGATCGAAACAGGTTCAGATAAATGTAATTTTTCTAATGTCGCGAGATTAATTTTGGCGATATCAGTGAAACGTATTTTACCGTCAAGAAATGCTGCAACCGCAATTTCATTAGCACCATTAAGTATGGTTGTCGCGGCTTGACCTTCATGGCATGCATCTATCGCTAATTTTAAACAAGGATATCGTCGATAATCTGGCTGAGTAAAAGTGAGAGATGATAATTGGGTGAAATCAAGCGGTTCTACTCCCGATATAATACGTTCTGGATAAGCCATGCTGTAGGAGATTGGCGTGCACATATCCGGCGTTCCCAATTGGGCAATCACACTACCATCTTTATAACGAACCATAGAATGAATAACTGATTGAGGATGAATGATAACTTCCATCTGCGACTGTTGGGCATTGAAGAAATAACAAGCTTCAATATATTCTAACCCTTTATTCATCATCGTTGCAGAATCAACAGAAATCTTACGTCCCATAGACCAATTTGGATGGTTGCAAGCTTCATCAGGTGTAACATGGTCTAAATCTGATAAAGCAGATTCTCTAAATGGACCACCAGAGCCCGTTAAAATAATACTAGAAATGCCCGATGCGGATAAATCAGCAAACCCAAGGTTTGATTGAATCTCTTTTGGTAAGCACTGAAAAATTGCATTATGTTCACTATCAATAGGAAACACTGTTGCATTATGTTCACGAATCGCATTAAAGAATAGGCGACCACTGGTTATCAATGATTCTTTATTCGCTAATAAAATTCTTTTTCCTTTACGGATAGCGGCTAATGTAGGAAGAAGGCCCGCAACGCCAGTAATCGCAGACATAACTTGGTCAACTTCATCAAGGCCAGCGAGCTGTATTGCAGATTCTCTACCTGAAAGCACTTCAGTTTTACAGTTATTTTCAGAGAGAATAGTACGCAACAATTGCGCAGATGTCTCATCAACCATAGAAGCATATTTAGGATTAAATTCCATGCATTGATGGGCTAGCTCTTGGACATTTTGACCAGCAACTAATGCGATAACTTGAAATTTATCGAGATTGTTTCTGACAACTGAAAGTGTACTTTTACCGATTGAGCCTGTTGATCCCAGAATAGTAAGACGTTTCATTGTGAACGGGTACTCTGTATTTATTCAATACTGAGATTATATCAGCTTGAGTGATAAGAAAGGATGTTTATTGAGTCTGAATATTTTAGCTATATTCAGTATATTTCAAGTTACAATCCCAGCAGCATTAAGATATAGACATCAATTTCGTAGTAGAAATTGCTTGAATCTCAATACTTTTTCAGAATTATCTATTTTTCGAAAAACAGACATACTCAAATTAGGGAATTTGTAACTCAAAATAAAATTGATATAAAACCATCTTAACAAATCGATAAGATGGTTTTACTGAATCAATAGATTAAAAATCCATCAACTCTGTTTCTTTTTGAGCTAATGCTTCATCAACTTTTTTAATAAAGTTATCAGTCAATTTTTGAATGTAATCTTGTGAACGGCGTTCGTCATCTTCACTAATTTCTTTATCTTTTAGTAAAGCTTTCACTTTATCATTTGCATCACGACGCACGTTACGAACTGAAATACGGCCTTGTTCTGCTTCTGCTCTAACAATTTTAATCAAATCTTTACGACGTTCTTCAGTCAACGCTGGAAGTGGAACGCGCAAAACTGAACCAGCAGAAGATGGATTCAGACCTAAATCGGATGACATAATTGCTTTTTCAATTGCTTGTGACATTGAACGATCAAAAACAGTAATCGCTAATGTGCGAACATCTTCAACCGTAACGTTTGCTAATTGGCGCAAAGGCGTTGCAGAACCATAATAATCAACCATGATGCCATCAAGTAAACTTGGTGATGCACGGCCGGTACGAATTTTGCTAATTTGATTTTTTAATGCTTCAACACTTTTTTCCATACGGTCTTGAGCATCTTTATGGATTTCATTAATCACGTTTTCAACCCTTAAGAACAGATTATTAAAGGCCGCAATGCAGCCTCGCTTAAATACTTTGAATTTACGTTAAATAATACAATTAAACTCAAAGGATGTCTCTGAGTATTAATTGTGAGAAATCAGAGTTCCTTCATTTTCACCCATCACAACGCGGCGTAAAGCGCCTGGTTTATTCATATTGAAAACTCGGATAGGCAAATTATGGTCACGAGCTAACGTAAAGGCTGCAAGATCCATAACTTTTAGTTCACGTTCAAGAACATCTTGATAGTCCAGTTTTTCATATAGAACAGCATCTGGGTTTTTAGCAGGATCATCTGAATAAACACCATCAACTTTTGTTGCTTTCAGAACAACATCTGCTTCAATCTCGATCCCACGCAAACACGCAGCTGAGTCAGTGGTAAAGAATGGATTACCTGTCCCAGCTGAAAATATCACCACACGGCCGTGACGTAATAAGCTAATAGCTTCAGCCCAGCTATAGTTGTCACAGACACCATTAAGTGGAATTGCAGACATAAGTCTTGCATTAACATATGCACGATGTAAAGCATCACGCATGGCTAACCCATTCATTACAGTTGCTAGCATTCCCATATGGTCACCGACCACACGGTTCATACCTGCTTGTGCCAGACCAGCACCACGAAATAGGTTGCCCCCGCCAATCACCACACCGACCTGTATTCCCAGTTCTATGAGTTCTTTGATTTCCTGAGCCATACGATCTAAAACGCTAGCATCGATACCAAAACCTTCTGCTCCTTGTAAAGCTTCGCCACTGAGCTTGAGCAGAATACGCTGATAAACGGGTTTCGCATTGGTTGCCATGGTGTTTTTGTCCTACATGGATAATTTATTGGGGTTAATTTACGCAAAAGGATGGAAGCCTTGCGCACCGACATTTCCTATACCTTTCATTATTCAAGTTTTTTAAATATAAAGGTATAGCTAATATACACAAAATAGTTCAAGTGATATTAATGCAGCAAAGAGATGTTACTCTAATCAAACAAGTCATTATGTGACTTAAGCCATTACGCTTTACCACGTTTATACCAACAACAATTGAACTAAATACGCGCATAAAACAGAGCCGCCAACTGGCGGCTCTTTCAAACCTGATGTTTACTTACTCATTGCAGCAACTTCAGCTGCGAAATCAGTTTCAACTTTTTCGATACCTTCACCAACTTCAAAACGGATGAAGTTAGTTACTTTTGCATTTTTCTCTTTCAGCAGTTCGCCAACAGTTTTGCTTGGCTCCATGACAAATGGCTGACCAGTTAGAGAAATTTCGCCAGTAAATTTGTTCATGCGACCGATAACCATTTTTTCAGCGATTTCGCGTGGTTTACCAGATTGCATAGCGATATCCAACTGGATTTGGTGCTCGTGAGCAACAACATCAGCTGGTACATCGTCTGGAGAAACATATTCAGGCTTGCTTGCAGCAATGTGCATAGCGATATGTTTCAGCAATTCTTCATCTGCGCCTTCAGCTGCAACAAGAACACCGATACGAGCACCGTGCAAGTAGCTACCTACTTGAGCACCTTCTAGCATTGCAATACGGCGGATGTTGATGTTTTCACCGATTTTAGCAACAAGTGCAGTACGAGCATCTTCGAATTTAGCTTTAACAGCTTCGATGTCAGTATTTTTGTCAGCAACAACAGAAGCCATTACTTCTTTACCAAATGCGAGGAAACCAGCATCTTTAGCAACGAAGTCAGTTTCACAGTTCAGTTCAATCAGAACACCGCTTTTACCATCATTGAAAACTTCTGCCAGGATAACACCTTCAGCAGCAACACGGCCTGCTTTTTTAGCAGCTTTTGCTTGACCTGATTTACGCATGTTGTCGATTGCTAATTCAATATCACCATTAGCTTCAACTAGTGCTTTTTTACATTCCATCATACCTGCGCCAGTACGTTCGCGCAGTTCTTTTACCAATGCAGCGGTAATTCCAGACATGTGATTTATTCCTCGATATACCGAGTGGAAAACTCCACAGGGATAATTCTGATTCAGATAGAAAGGGGCCATGACGGCCCCTTTCTAACCAATATATATACTGTCATATTTCATGCGACATCACGATGCACTTGCCAATAGGTAGAATCACAACCTTACATTGATGATTCTAAATGGTTTTATTTACCGCCTATTTGATGCCACTAGAACTATTTAGTGTATAGCAATACCTGGTTAATAAGGGCTCTTATTCGAGCGAACCTTATTATTCAGCTTCGACTAAGCTTTCTTCTGCTTGGACAGCCAGATCTTGAGAACGGCCTTCACGAACAGTAGCTGCTACAGCACCCAGATACAATTTAATTGCACGGATTGCATCGTCGTTACCAGGGATAACGTAGTCAATTCCGTCTGGATCAGAGTTAGTATCAACGATAGCAAATACTGGGATACCCAGGTTGTTTGCTTCTTTGATAGCAATGTGTTCGTGTTCTGCATCGATAACGAACAGAGCGTCAGGTAAACCGCCCATATCTTTGATACCGCCTAAGCTGTTTTCTAACTTACCAAGCTCGCGAGTACGCATCAGTGCTTCTTTCTTGGTCAGTTTGTCGAAAGTACCATCTTGAGATTGGATCTCTAGATCTTTCAGACGTTTGATTGATTGACGAACAGTTTTCCAGTTAGTCAACATACCACCTAACCAACGATGGTTAACGAAATACTGATCACAGCTGTTAGCAGCTTCTTGAACGGCTTCGCTTGCTGCACGTTTAGTACCAACAAACAGAATTTTGCCTTTGCGAGAAGCAATTTTAGTCAATTCAGCCAAAGCTTCATTGAACATTGGAACGGTTTTTTCCAGGTTGATGATATGTACTTTGTTACGCGCGCCAAAAATGAAAGGTTTCATTTTAGGATTCCAGTAACGAGTCTGGTGACCAAAGTGTACGCCCGCTTGTAGCATATCGCGCATGGAAACAGTTGCCATTTAATACCTCTGTATTTAAGTAATTGGGGTTATGCCTCCACGAATCCCATACTACCGACTCTAAAGCTGCGCCTAAACGCATAAGAGCACCCCGGTGTACGTGTCGATTCGTGTGTGTTATTACACAATTGAGTTTAGTTTACGCTAATTCATTATTCTATTAGTGAGTGTTCCTCGCCATTACGTCAGAACACCTCTAAAGAAAATATATGAATTGCCGGCGCGTTTTATACCACAAACAGGCTAAATAAGCCAACTTTTATTGCTTATTATGGCGATAAAATAGCCCCAAAATTCCTATATCAAGTTTGTAATATTTTTTAATAGTCCATTTTAATTTTTGTTAAGCTATTTTTTTGCATTTTGTGCTATGAAAGGCTCAAATTGAATAAGAAATGTTAGAGACAGAGGTATTCTTAAAGAAGACTTGATGACACCGTGTACTTCATATGTATGTAGTTTAAAAAATATGTTTGTTACTACCTCAAACCTTCACAACCTCTAGTTGGCAGAAAATGTGGTGGCTGATACCATTAACATTATAGAGAGTAAACAGCTAACCAGATTGGTTGTTTATTAAACTTTTTTATATTTGTATGTCACAAATTGCTGACGTAACTGGACAGAATTCATGGCTATTATTATTAAGACCGAAGAAGATATTCAAAAAATGCGCGTTGCTGGCCGTTTAGCCGCAGAAGTTTTAGAAATGATCGCGCCTCATGTCAAACCAGGTGTGAGTACTGGTGAGTTAGATCGCCTATGTCACCATCATATTGTTGAAGTTCAACAAGCTATCCCTGCTTGCTTGAATTATCATGGTTTTCCGAAATCAGTCTGTATTTCAGTTAATGACGTAATCTGCCACGGCATCCCAAGTGATGATAAAATTTTAAAAGAGGGTGATATTGTCAATATTGATGTCACCGTAATTAAAGATGGTTTCCATGGTGATACTTCGACGATGTTTATCGCAGGCAAACCAACTATCCAAGGCGAACGCCTGTGTCAAATCACCCAAGAAAGCTTATATCTAGCCTTACGCATGGTAAAACCGGGTATTCGTCTGCGCACACTTGGTAAAGCAATCCAAACATTTGTTGAGAAAAATGATTTCTCAGTTGTTCGTGAATATTGCGGTCACGGCATCGGTGAAGGTTTCCATGAAGAACCTCAAGTCCTGCATTATGATGCAGATGATAGTGGTGTCGTTTTACAAAAAGGCATGGCATTTACAATTGAACCAATGGTTAACGTTGGTGATTATCGCCTACGTACAATGAATGACGGTTGGACAGTAAAAACAAAAGATAGAAGCTGGTCTGCACAATATGAACACACGCTTGTCGTAACAGATAATGGCTGTGAAATCATGACATTACGTAAAGATGAAGAACCGTTTATTTCTGCCGTATTAGTAAACGAGTAATCACTTTTTTACAATAATAAGTGCTATTTTTTACTAGCCCCGCTTGCCGGGGCTTTACTGTTCCAGTCAAGATCACTTTAGTTTTTTCAATATGAAAACTATCGGTGTTACCTCACCAGTTTATCCTATTCATAAATAAGAAGTTATATAACATATATATTCTTATTTATTTTCACCCCCATCGTGAATTTATAGAAATAATATATAACAATTAATTTTATAGTTAATAGATAAATATTATTAACAATAGCTAATTCTTTAAATTTAAATAAAGCAAACTAATTAAATAACAACTATCTTATTGCTATATTTAATTAACCTTAACTTCACGATAATTTAACCGATCAACTCCATAAACAACAATCATAAATAAATGGTAATTCAAACCAATTTAATTCAAATAATGAATGGTTTTATATTGGCAAATACTGAAAATATCAATATTTAGTCATGATAAATTCATTACGTTTTCTATATTGAGTGCTATGATAAATAAATGCCTACCCTACTAAATTAGATTATTAACAATAATTTATACGTCTTTATTTTTTATTATCCTAAAACCTGCATGACCACTATTAACTTTTCTGACCTAAGGAATTAGTACAGTATGAAGGTAAAAACAATTCGCGATGTCACTTTTGATCTATTACGCCAACTTGAATTAACCACTTTATTTGGTAACCCAGGCTCAACAGAAGAGACTTTTTTAAAAGATTTTCCAGAAGATTTCCGTTACGTGCAAACATTGCACGAATCATCCGCAGTTGGTGCAGCCGATGGCTATGCACAAGCAACTCGCAAACCCGCTATTGTAAACGTTCATACTTCCGCAGGTTTAAGTAACTCAATGAGTAACATCATGACTGCGGCACAGAATAAAACCCCATTAATTATTACCGCTGGAAACCAAACGCGAGAAATGTTACTCATGGAACCATGGCTAACGAATGTTTCTCCTACTGAGTTGCCTAAACCATGGATAAAATGGAGCTACGAGCCAGTCAGAGCTGAAGATGTCCCTGCTGCATTTATGCGAGCTTATGCGATGGCACTACAGCCACCTGCCGGCCCTGTCTTTTTATCTATCCCATTAGATGATTGGGATAAACCTGCGCTAGGTGATGCTGTCGTGCGGAGTGTCGCATCACAATATGCACCAGATCCTACCCGTATTTCTCAATTTGCAGACCTACTCTCAACGGCTAAAAACCCTGCACTGATTTATGGAGCTGGAATTGCTCGTGGACAAGGTTGGGATATTGGTATTCAATTAGCCGAGAAATTGAATTGCCACGTATTCAGTGCACCCGCATCTGAAGTGCCATCATTCCCTGAAACTCATCCTCTGTATGCGGGTGGCTTGCCTTTTGCTATTGAGCCATTATCAAAAAAACTAGCAGGCTATGATGTTGCTATTGTTATTGGAGCACCAATATTCCGTTATTATCCCTATGTAGCTGGCGAATACATTCCAGAAGGATTGCAGTTATTGCATATTACGGATGATCCTAATGAATCAGGAAGAGCGCCTGTTGGTGACAGCTTATTATCTAGCCCAGTGTTGGCACTAGAAGCCTTGTTCAACCTTGTACAAAAACGCGCTGCCACACCGCCTCAAACGCCACAGCAATCGCACGGAATGTCTCCTCATCCTGCTGCTGAACAGCAAGAAGGTGATCAACTTTCAGCATTAGAACTGTTTAAAGGTTTGCGTGAATTTACACCTGAAAATACAGTATTAGTTGAAGAATCCCCCTCTAACCTTGGCGAGTTGCATACCGCATGGCCAATTGATAAGCCTGATTCTTTTTATACTTTTGCCAGTGGAAGCCTTGGCTGGAATTTACCTGCGAGTATTGGTATTGCATTAGCCGAAAGAGATAGCGGTAGAAATCGCCCCGTTATTGCCATTATTGGTGACGGTTCTTTGCAATACTCAATTCAAGGTTTATGGACAGCTGCTCAGCTAAAATTACCAATACTGTTTGTTGTGCCACGTAATGGTGAATATGCAATTTTGAAATCTTTTGCAAAATTAGAAGATTCTCCAGGTGTTCCGGGTCTAGATTTACCTGATTTAGATATTGTTTCTTTGGCAAAAGGCTACGGCTGTATTGGTGTACGTGCTGAAACATTAGATGAAATCAACCAAATCTGTAAGGAAGCATTTTCTCGTTCAGTCCCTACAGTCATTGAAGTTCCTATTATTCCAACAACACCGCCTTTGTTGTAATTAAATAAACTAAAGGGCGCAATTAATATTATTGCGCCCTATTTTTTCGAATAATAAGAGGCTATCTGATGTTAGATACAATTATTACTGCGTTATTGCCAATCGTGGTAACGCTTTTACTCGGATATTTTGCAGGGTTTCGGCATGATTTCAATAAAGATCAAGCCACTGTTTTAAATAAAATGGTGATGTTATATGCATTACCATTATTGCTATTTGCAGGAATTTTGAGCACTCCATTAACTGAGATAATCAGTAATGTTGATGTTTTCTTGTGGATCTTCGTTGGTATGGTTGTGGGATTTATTGCTGTTTTTCTTATCTCGCGCTTTATCTTCAAATCTAGTGCGCGTTTAGCCGCATTACGAGCTATTGCTATTGCAGGCCCCGCAGTACCTTTTGTTGGAACGCCCGTATTAGGAGTGCTATTTCCTATTGATGCAGATATTGCAATTGCAGTTGGCAGCTTATTAATGAATTTAATTCAGGTTCCATTAGCCTTAGTCTTTTTAGTGGGAGCTGATGCTAATGATACTTCAACAAGCAAACAAAGCGCTTTTTCAGTTGTTGTCAATAGTATAAAAAATGCAATTATCCAACCTGTTGTATGGGCACCAATCCTTGCTTTCATTTTATTATTAATTGGCTTGGATATGCCGAAGTTCTTAAAAGGCTCATTTATTTTATTAGGTCAAGCAACGGGCGGGGTGGCATTATTTGCTGTCGGTGCTGTTCTTTACGCACAAAAAGTCAGTTTCTCTATCCCTGTCATCATCAACGTACTTAGCAAGAATATTTTATTACCATTAATTATTCTGGTGATAATGATCGCGTTATCTATACCTCATGTTGAACGCGGTTTAGTTTCGGTTACCTTAGCAATTCCTACAGCATCAATCGCGGTTATTTTTGCGGTGGAATATAAAACAGGTGAACAAGAAATGGCATCAACACTATTTTGGAGTACGATTTTATCCGTAATAACTATGGGTGGCTTTATTTGGTTTACAGGAAGCTAACCAAGTTTTAGATTGATTGAAAATAAACGACCATGAAAATATTATTAATATCTCTTTTCATGGTCGTCATTTTTAGAATGAAAATTTTATAAAAAACTAAAGATAACCTAAAAAATCACACTTAAACCGCACTTAATTACCTTTTTATTTCTCTTTAATAGGTTGGTGCTCTAGTTCTTTCGCTAAGAAATAGTTCAAGAATGTTCTAATTACCGCAATAATGGCTAACTTAATTAGACTATCTAAATCAGGATCTACTGTTGTTACTAGAATATCAGCAGCAAGTTGAAACTCTAATGCGGTTGCTAACCAGTTACCAAAACAGTAACGGGCCGCTCTCCCCCCTTTCATTTGGAATAAAACAATTAATGTTTTAATTAATCCAATGACGACACAAATCACCGAAATGGTTTCTAGGGCAAGCTGGAAAAAACGAACACATGAGATTAATAGTTCACGTAGAAAAATCAAATCGAACATTTAGTACCTCAATCATAGAGTTAAAGATGCTGATTTCAACAATACCAAATATAATCAATGAGTGCTCTTTAATAATTAAATAAATATCAAATAAAATACCAAATAAATATTTTAATATTTCATAAATAAAATTTATTGATTAGAACAGAATATATATTATTGAGCTTTTTTCTTATTAATTAAAAAATACTTTTATATGAATAAATGTATCAACTAAAACAAACAATCATAAAAAGACTAATACTATATAATTATTTTTAATTCTTCATTTTCAACCTATCATACAAACCTAACTAAAATTAACATTAAAATATTTTTATGTAGTAAACTTATATTAATATAATATGAGTAACGTAAAAGATTAGTCTTATATTGTTCTTTATTACGCTAATAATGCTTAATTAACATAATAATCATAAATAAAGTCTATAATATTTTTTTTACTTTATTTTTAATTTAAATAATGGTACTCAATAGCGTATATAATTCTTAATATTGGATATGCTTATGGAAAACATATTATCTGTTTTAGATGTTCCTAATACGGCTTTTATGCTTTTGTGTACAAGCCTCGTTATGTTAATGACACCCGGGCTAGCATTTTTTTATGGCGGATTAGTTTCCCGTAAAAGTGTAATCACCATTATGTCCCAGAGTTTTTTCTCCATGGGATGGGTAGCTATTATTTGGTTTGTAGTTGGTTATTCACTGTCATTTGGTCCTTCTGTCAATGGTATTATTGGTGATCCATTCTATTATGCATTTCTGCATAATGTTGGCCCACAAACTATGTATACTGGAAATGATGGTGGATTACCCTTATTAGTCCATTTTGGATACCAAATGATGTTTGCCATTATAACCCCAGCTTTAATTACAGGGGCTTTTGCAAACCGCGTTAATTTTCCAGCTTATTTAATCTTTTTAACATTGTGGACCTTATTTGTTTATTGCCCTTTTGTTCATATGGTTTGGAGCCCTGATGGTATTTTTGCTAAATGGGGTGTTGTTGACTTTGCTGGAGGGATTGTTGTTCACGCAACAGCCGGATTTGCAGCAATAGCATCAGCTTTATATGTCGGCAAAAGAATGGTTCCTTCTGATGGAACGCATAATATTCCTTATATTGCATTGGGTGCGGCATTATTGTGGTTTGGTTGGTACGGATTTAACGCGGGTTCAGAGCTACAAGTCAATACCGTTACTGTATCTGCCTTTATGACAACCGATATTGCTGCGGCTTTCGCTGCCATCACTTGGTTTATTATTGAGCGAGTGCACACAGGTAAACCTAAATTAGTGGGCTTTTTAACAGGTGCTGTTGCAGGTTTAGCCACCATTACCCCCGCTTCTGGATATGTATCAATATCCTCAGCGGCCATTATCGGGATCATAGCAAGTATTGTTTGTTACACTGCTGTATTCTTAGTTAGACGCCATTTAGATGATGCTTTGGATGTGTTTGGTGTGCATGGTGTTGGCGGGATTACAGGTTCTATCTTAGTTGGTGTTTTTGCATCAACCATTTGGAACCCGGCAGGGCCTGCTGGATTACTCGAAGGAAATGGATTCCAAATAGTTAAGCAACTTGTTGCCGTCGTCTTTACCAGCCTTTGGTCATTTATTTTTACTCTATTAATTCTTTGGATTATCAATAAATTCACACCTGTCAGAGTTGATCAAAAATCTGTTGGCGATGAATTAGATAGCATTGAATTTGATGAAGATGCTTATAGAGAAAAATAGAAATGATTCTCGCTACAAAGTGATATTGTTATAAAAGGGAAGCCAAGCTCAGAGAAATATTTACCTATCTCTGAGCTATTATTAAAACTAAAGTTGATATGGCTTCCTAAAATAATCATAGCATTATGTTATGTTGTTGCGAATTTATTCTCGTTTACGTAGTACAAAAACCAACACATATCGTTATATATAACAATGTGCCCTAGGTTTAAGAGGAAATTATGATCAAGAAATTAGTACTTGCGATACAAACCAGCTGCTTTCTCGCTCTTTCAGCACAAGCTTATGCCGCAGAGCCAGTTGCAGATAAAACATTGCGTTTAGCAATAGGTTCAGAGCCAACCGAAGGTTTTGACCCAATGTTAGGTTGGAGTCATGGTAGCTATTTACTCATTCATAGCCCACTTTTAAAACAGAATGCAGATTTATCTTGGCACAGTTATATGCTTGAAAGTTATGAATATAATGATGCGGATAATGCTTGGGTAGTAAAACTTAAAGATGGATTAAAATTTTCTGATGGTTCGCCATTAACTGCTAAAGATGTTGCATATACCTATAACAATGCAGCAGCAAGTGGCGGCAAAGTGGATATGGGGAATTTCTCTAAAGCAGAAGTCATTGATCCGCTAACAGTAAAAATGGTTTTATCATCTCCGCAAAGTACCTTTATTAATGTTTTAGGATCATTAGGCATTGTCTCTGCTGATAAATATGATGCTAAAAAGTATGCACATAATCCTATTGGTGCAGGCCCTTATCGTTTAGTGGCTTTTCAACCGGGACAACAACTAATTGTAGAACAAAACCCTTACTATGCTGGGCCAAAAAATAGCTTTGAAAAAATGGTCTTTGTCTTCCTTGATGAAGATGCCGCTTTCGCTGCTGCACAAAGTGGCCAGCTAGATATCGTCCGCATCCCTGCCGCTGTCGCATCACATGCGGGTGATGTAAATAATATGAAATTAATTGAACGCCATAGTGTAGAAAACCGCGGTATTTCATTCCCTATCCCACCCGCTGGGGAAAAAGATGCTCAAGGTAATCCGATTGGTAATGATATCACCTCTGATATCGCTATTCGCAAAGCAATCAACTACGCTATCGACCGTAAATTATTAGCCGATTCTGTACTTGAAGGTTTTGCTATTCCAGCATTTACCGGTGTAGAAGGTTTGCCATGGAATAATCCGCAATCTGCATTTAAAGATGGCGATGTTGAAAAAGCAAAAACTATTCTCGAAGAAGCAGGCTGGAAATTAAATAAAGATGGCTTGAGAGAAAAAGACGGCAAAGTTGCAAAATTAACATTGTGGTATGCAAGTGGTGATACAACGCGTCGTGACTTAGCTCAAGCAATTAGGTCTAGCTTAAAGCCTATTGGCATTGAGATGGATTTAAAATCAGGAAGTTGGGAAACAGTTGAACGTTACATGCACGCTAACCCAACTTTATTTGGCTGGGGAAGTCTTGACCCAATGGAAATAGCACATAACTACAGCAGTCAAGCTGCTGGCGTTGGTTTCTATAACCCTGGTTATTACAAAAATCCAGCTGTCGACAAAATTATTGAAGAAGCAATGCGTCAACCAGACCAAGAAAAAGCAATTCCATTCTGGCAAGAAGTTGAATGGAATGGCAAAACAGGTGTTGGTATACAAGGTGACGCTGCTTGGGCTTGGTTGATGAATTTACAACACATTTATTTATTAAATAACTGTGTTGAGCTTGGTAAAGGTGCACCTGAAATTCACGGCTCTTGGTCTGTATTAAACAATGTTGACGAATGGGCTTGGACTTGTAAGTAATGCGCTCATTAATAGGCTTTTTATTTCGATTTATCTGTTTACTGACTGTCGTTTCAGCAGGTGTTTTTATTCTGCTAAGTTACTCTCCGATAGATCCAGTAAAAGCCTATATTGGTAATGATTTAATGCACGTACCCCCTGAGCAGTATCCACTGATAGCTGCTCGGTGGGGGCTTGATCAACCTTTGTGGGTACAATTTTGGCGATGGTTTTCACAGATGCTTCAAGGGGATATGGGCTATTCAATGCTCTATAACACCCCTGTGATACAAGTTATCTCTGATAGATTAGTACCATCATTAGCTTTATTAGTATCCTCTTGGGTATTTTCAGGTATTGTTGGCTTTGCATTAGGCTTAATCGCGGGAAGATATTTAAATCGTTGGCCAGATAGAATAATTTCAACGCTATCTTATTTGTTGGCCTCTATTCCCGTTTTCTGGATAGGCTTATTGCTGTTATCACTATTTGCTGTTTCATTAAAGTGGGCGCCTATTTGCTGTGCATGGCCTATTGGATTAGATGAGCAATCCTCAACATTGTCTGAAAAAATACATCACTTAGTATTACCAGTTATTGCACTGGGAATGCTAGGCGTTGGAACGATTGCTCTGCATACGCGTTCAAAAGTCGCAGAAGTGATGAGTAGTGAATTTATTCACTATGCAAAAGCTCAAGGTGATAAAGGTTGGCCAATGATGCGTTTTCATGTGTTAAAGCATGCCATTACGCCAGCTATTTGCTTACAATTTGCTTCAGTGGGTGAATTATTAAGTGGGTCTTTATTAGCAGAAAAAGTCTTTGCTTATCCTGGATTGGGGCAAGCGACTATTGATGCCGGTTTACGTGGTGATATCCCATTATTAATGGGGATCGTGATGCTCTGTGCGGTACTGATCTTTTTCAGTAATAGCCTAGCAGATGTCATGCTGAAGAAAGTCAATAAAGGGGCAATTAGAGAGTCATGACATATAACCCTAATAAGCCCTTAATTAAATTACTGATTGCATTATTTTGTTTAGTTGTACTTGGTATTTACGTTTTTTGGCTTTCTTACACTGATGTTGAGATGAATTTATTAGATCGTCGGCTTGCACCATCATTTGAACATTGGTTTGGGACAGATAATTTAGGGCGCGATTTATGGGATAGAACATTCCAAGGAATTGCGACTAGCTTACAAATTGGCTCAATAGCTGCAATATCAAGTGGAATTATCGCCTTAGTGATGGCCGGATTATCTTCCATTAGTAAAACAATGGATTACCTTGTTCGCGGCATTATTGATGCATTATTAGCTTTACCCCATTTATTACTATTAGTTCTTCTTTGTTTTTCTTTAGGTGGGGGAAAAACAGGTGTTATTTGGGCGGTTGCATTAACACATTGGCCCAAATTAGCCCTAATATTACGCTCTGAATTACTGAAAATACGGCAAACTGATTACATTATGCTGTCCTATCGCATAGGAAATAATGCCTTATATCGGTGGCGATATCATTATTTGCTGATGATCCTACCGCAATGGATGGTTGGGACATTATTAATGTTTCCTCATGCTATATTGCATAGTGCAGCACTTAGTTTTCTTGGATTTGGTTTATCGCCACATGAACCATCCTTAGGTATTTTGCTCTCAGATGCATTACGCTATTTGAGCACTGGCGCTTGGTGGTTAGCTGTTTTCCCCGGCTTAGCATTAATGGGATTAGTACTACTGTTTGACCAATTTGCTAAATCGGCACAACAACTGTGGTTAAGAGGTGCAACATGCTAAGCTTTGATCGTTTAACAATTGATGTTGCAAAATTTCGGTGGCTGGGGAAAAAAAGCTGGTCTCCTCTGCTGCATGATATCTCTTTAGATATCAAACCTGGAGAAATGGTTGCGCTAGTTGGTGGGAGTGGCGAAGGGAAAAGCCTATTACTTCAAAGCGGATTAGGATTATTGCCTGATAATATGCGCAGCCACGGTAATATTATTTTAAATGGACGAGAACTCACTGAAGATGTAAAGCCGCATTATCGTGGTAGTGCTTTATGTTATATACCTCAAGGTGTTAGTGCGTTGAATCCATTAATTCGTATTGGCGCCCAATTAGAGCGAGCCGCCGTATTAAGTGGCCAACATATTAAAATGCATGATATTGCCCATCACCTACAGCAATATAATTTACATGCAAGCTTAGTCAAAAATTATCCAAGAACATTATCAGGTGGAATGGCGAAACGTGTACTTGCTTGTACAGCTACCCTTTCACAAGCTGAGTATATTTTAGCTGATGAGATATCTTCTTGGTTAGATGATGAGCATGCCATCCAATTATTAGAACATATGAAAACGCTTTGTCGAGATGGCAGAGGCATTTTATGGGTTACTCATGATTTAGCAATGGCAGTTCGTTTTGCCGACCGAATTGCTTTATTACGAAATGGTACTTTAGAAGATGTATTAAGTAGCCAAGAATTAAAACAAGGTGGTGGAGGTAAATGGTTACAATCTTTATGGAACTCATTACCTGAGCACCAATTTATGGAATATAGATAATTAAATATATTCCATACTGAAAATTAAATAGAATTTAATTAACAAGCCAAAAAAAATCTTTATTCGATTAAATATAATAATACAACGCTGAATATGAGTCGTTATCTTTTATTTATATTTAGTCATAGAAATGTAATGAACATTATTCAATGTATTGTTCTATAATATTTTTAATAAAAACCTGTATTGGTTAATTTTATTAAATATTAATAGGTATTTAGGAATACCTGTTCTTATCAATCTAGGAGGTATTATGCAATTAACCCCAAGAGAAATTGAAAAGCTAATGGTTTACACCCTTGCAGATGTAGCAGAGAAACGTCGTGCTCGTGGTGTGAAATTAAATTATCCAGAAGCTGTCGCAATTATTACTGTTACAGCACTTGAAGGTGCTCGTGATGGTAAAACCGTTGAAGATGTCATGAAAGAAGCAGCAACGGTTTTAACCAAAAATGATGTGATGGAAGGTGTTGCTGATTTAATCCCGAATGTACAAGTTGAAGCTATTTTCACTGATGGAACACGACTTGTTACAGTTCATAATCCAATTAAATAAATCGATAAGGTAATTTATATGAGCGATTCGAAAACAACTGCGAAATTACCAACGCCAATAGGTGGAGTCATTTTAGCAGATACTCCTATCGAATTTAATGTCGATAAACCAGAAACAAAACTTAAAGTCCGTAATACGGGAGATCGCCCTATTCAAATAGGATCTCACTTCCATTTTTTTGAAGTTAACCATGCATTAGAGTTCGACCGTGCACAAGCCTATGGTAAACGTTTAAATATTTCATCTACAACGGCGATTCGTTTTGAGCCAGGTGATGAAATAGAAGTGTCTTTAATTCCTTATGGCGGAAAGCAAACTGTCTATGGCTTTAATAACCTCGTTGATGGATGGGCTGGTAAAAACGTTACCGCAACTGAACGTCCTGCGAAAGCAATCGCATTGAATGGTGCAATTGCTCGTGGTTTTAAAAATAAAGAACAGTAATTGCGTCATTTTCATTAATTAATGAATGACAACGTACCTTCTCAACATAAAAGGTAAAGAAAATGCCACAGATTTCTAGACAAGAGTATTGCGGATTATTTGGTCCAACCGTCGGTGATAAAATTCGCTTAGGCGATACCGATTTATATATTGAAATAGAAAAAGATTTGCGTGGTTATGGCGAAGAATCTGTCTATGGTGGTGGTAAATCACTACGTGATGGGATGGGTGCCAATAACACATTGACTAGCGATAATGGTGTTCTTGATCTTGTTATCACTAACGTCACAATTGTCGATGCACGTTTAGGTGTTATCAAAGCCGATGTTGGTATCAAAGATGGTAAAATTGCCGGAATTGGTAAAAGTGGTAACCCAAGCATTCAAGACAACATTACTCCAGGTATGGTTACTGGCGTAGCAACAGATGCCATCTCTGGTGAGCATCTAATTTTGACTGCTGCGGGTATTGATACGCATATCCACTTAATTTCTCCGCAACAAGCCTATGCTGCGTTATCAAATGGTGTAACAACTTTCTTTGGTGGAGGAATTGGTCCTACTGATGGAACAAACGGCACCACAGTCACCGCAGGACCTTGGAACACACGTGCGATGTTACGTGCGATTGAAGGCTTACCTATCAACGTTGGTATTCTTGGAAAAGGTAACTGCTTTACACGTGAACCACTTATTGAGCAATTAATTGCTGGTGCCGCAGGCCTAAAAGTGCACGAAGACTGGGGCGCAACAGCTAATGCGATCCGTCATGCTCTGCGTATTGCTGATGAATTTGATATTCAGGTTTCTGTTCATACCGACAGCTTGAACGAAGGTGGTTATGTTGAAGATACCATCGAAGCGTTTGAAGGTAGAACTATCCATACCTACCATACTGAAGGTGCTGGCGGTGGTCATGCTCCTGATATTATTAAAGTTGTTAGCCAACCAAACGTGCTACCAAGTTCAACCAACCCAACACTGCCATTTGGTGTTAACAGTCAGGCTGAACTATTTGACATGATTATGGTTTGTCATAACCTTAACCCAAATATTCCGTCAGACGTCTCCTTTGCTGAAAGCCGAGTACGCCCTGAAACTATCGCGGCAGAAAACGTTTTACATGATATGGGTGCTATCTCCATGTTCTCAAGTGACTCCCAAGCAATGGGACGCGTTGGTGAGAACTGGTTACGTATCGTACAAACAGCAAATGCAATGAAAGCATCACGCGGTAAATTACCAGAAGATGCACCGGGCAACGATAACTTCCGTGTACTACGTTATGTTGCAAAAATCACCATTAACCCAGCAATTGCACAAGGCATCAGCCATGTTCTAGGTTCAATTGAAGTGGGTAAAATGGCCGATCTCGTCCTATGGGATCCACGTATGTTTGGTGCTAAGCCAAAACTGGTCATTAAAGGCGGCATGATCAACTGGGCTGCAATGGGTGATCCAAATGCGTCTTTACCAACACCACAACCGGTATTCTATCGCCCAATGTTTGGTGCGATGGGTAAAACAGTCAACGACACTTGTGTAACCTTTGTTTCTCAAGCTGCACTTGACGATGGTGTGAAAGAGAAAGCTGGATTAGAGCGCCAAGTTGTTGCGGTCAATAACTGCCGTGCAATTGGTAAACGCGATCTCGTTCGTAACGGTGAAACACCGAATATTGAAGTTGACCCTGAAACCTTCTCTGTAAAAGTAAATGGCGAACATGCAACCTGCCAGCCAATTACTGAAGCAGCAATGAATCAGCGTTATTTCTTTAGTTAATACTTCGTTAGTTAATATTCGCTGTAATTATCTACCCTACTTTCTGCCTGCGTCATGCAGGCAGAATTAACAAAAAGGTAACATGATGATCCTTATTGAGCATATTCTTGGAAACATTAAAAAAGATCCAATTTGGCAAGAAAGAAAAAATAATGCACAAGTTGATATTTTGATCCTCGATCAGCGTGAAGCTCAAAAAAGCCGCTGCCGTAAAAACACAGAAAATGGTCAGGATATTGGGATCGCTTTAGATCGCAATGTGTTACTTGCTGATGGCGATGTCATTCTATTTGATGAATCAGCCAATAAAATGATTATTGTTCAAATCTCTTTACGCGATGTGATGGTCGTTAATTTACAACGCCTTAAAGATCTTCCTGTGGAAGAACAAGTTCTTGTCAGCTTTGAGTTAGGACATGCTTTAGGAAATCAGCACTGGAAAGCCGTTATTAAAAATAATTTGGTTTATGTTCCATTGACTGTTAGTGAAAAAGTTATGGAATCAGTGATGCGCACTCACGGTTTTAATCATGACACTTTCACTTTTGTAAAAGGTGAAACTATTTTACCTGAATTAACACATTCTGAAGCTCGTCTATTATTTGGTGGCGCGGAAGATACTGACACGCATGTGCATGTTGAAATTGGTCATATTCATCAACATAGCCATGGGCACGAACATACCCATAGCCACTCTCATGAGCATGACCATGACCATGACCACGATCACACACATGGCCACTCGCACAAGCATTAATTCGGTAGCTGTAAGGAACGCGGTATGAAAGCATCTGACCTAATAAGGATTATGCAGTTTAGTGATTCAGCCTTACCCATTGGCGCATTTACTTTCTCAAACGGTGTTGAATCCGCAATTCAAACTGGGGTCGTTCATGACAAAGAGACATTAAAGTCATTTGTGCACACATCCCTAAAAGTAGCGGCGAATTCAGATGGGATTGCCGTTGTTGCAGCCCATAGAGCAACACTCGCTCAAGATAATGATGCTCTAATTAAAATCGATTGGTCAGTTAATAATCGAAAATTAAATGAAGAAGCACGGTTGATGACAACCCGAATGGGCAAAAAATTAACTGAAATTTCAATTCATATTTTTGAACATCCACAACTTGTCTGGTGGCTTGATCAAATTAAAAGAGGTGTTGTGCCGGGAACTCAACCTGTTACTCAAGCTATGCTTATGGCGTTACAGGGGATTAACGAACGCGAAGTTGTTGTTATGCATCAATACGGTATTGCAATGACAATCCTGAGTGCTGCAATGCGTTTAATGCGCATTACGCATTATGAAACTCAACATATTCTTTTTGAATTGAATGAAGAAATAGATACATTTTGTGATATAGCTGCTTGTGGTGATATTCAACAAATGTCGTCTTATGTCCCGATTATTGATGTCTTAGCAGCTATACATACAAAATCATTTGTCCGTCTATTCATGAATTAATAATTAACTAAAGAATAATTAGGTAAAACAATGAAAAAAATGACTCGAATCGGCATTGGTGGACCTGTAGGTTCTGGTAAAACCGCCATTATTGAAGTAATTACACCAATTTTAATTGAACGTGGCATTAAGCCGTTAATTATCACTAACGACATTGTGACAACCGAAGATGCTAAGCAAGTAAAACGCACCCTTAAAGGTATTCTGGATGAAGAGAAGATCCTCGGTGTGGAAACTGGTGCATGCCCTCATACTGCTGTTCGTGAAGATCCAAGCATGAATATTGCCGCAGTTGAAGATATGGAAGAGCGTTTTCCTGATAGTGATGTGATCATGATTGAAAGTGGTGGTGATAACCTCACGCTCACATTTAGCCCTGCTCTTGCTGATTTTTATATCTATGTTATTGATGTTGCTGAAGGCGAAAAAATCCCACGTAAAAATGGCCCGGGATTAGTCCAAGCCGATATTTTAGTCATCAATAAAATTGACTTGGCTCCTTATGTTGGTGCTAGCCTTGAAGTCATGGAACATGACACCAAAATTGTGCGCAATAACCGCCCTTATGTCATGACAAACTGTAAGACAGGTGAAGGTGTTATAGAGCTTGTTGATATGATCATGGATAAGTTTCTCTTTACGCATCAGCCAACAAGAGGTTAAGTATGACTAAATTAAGGGCAGAGATAGCGAACACGCCTTCCCGTGTCCAAGCCCATATTCTAGGGAATGACGCCCCAGAGTTAGCAACATATCAAGATGAGCCAAAGCAAATGCAAAGTGGAGCGGTTGGTAAAAGCGGCTATCTGAAACTACGTTTTGCTCGCGGTGAATACCGCAGTGAATTAGTGGAAATGGAGCGCAGAGTGCCTTCTTTAGTTCAGAAAGCACTTTATTGGGATGAAAAGATGCCACAGCTTCCCTGTGTCACAATGATTTCGACGTCTGGCAGTTTATTGCAAGGTGACAGACAGGCCCTTGATTTAATCGTAGAGAAAAACGCTTGCGCGCATGTGACAACGCAATCAGCAACCAAAATTCATATGATGGAAGCAAACTATGCAACACAGTTTCAAAATATCATCGTAGAAGAAAATGGTTACTTAGAATATTTGCCGGATCCTATCATTCCGCATCGTAATTCTCGGTTTATCACAGATACTCGAATTAATATTCACCCAAGTGCGACAATGATTTATTCGGAAATTCTACTTTCAGGACGGAAATATCACCATCCCGATGAAGAATTTGGGTTTGATATTTTTTCTTCACATATCCGAGCTGAAGATCCATCAAATAAAGAGTTATTTGTTGAGAAATATATTTTAGAGCCTAAAAAAGAAAAATTAAATGTTGCCGCAGTGATGGGGCCATTTGATACATTTGGAAACGTCATCTTATTAACACCAAAAGAGAATCATTCCCGAATATTAGAGCGCTTAGAAGCTGTTTATGATGTTGAAAATAAAATCGCCTTTGGTGCAACACAATTGCCTAATGATGCTGGGATTGTTTTTAAAGTATTAGGTGTTGATAGCCCGAAAGTTAAAGAAGCTGTTAGATATTTTTGGCAAGTCGCTCGTGAAGAAATACTTGGTATCACTTTACACGAGCAGTTCTTGTGGCGTTAATTAAATAAGCTACTTTATTTTTAATAATATAACCCTTTATTTTATACATAGAATTATTTGAATAACATGCAGGCTTAGCCTGCATGTGCAGCTAATCTCGACTCAAATATGTAAGGTATATGCCAAATAATTTAAGGAGCATCACATGACAGACTCAGTGATAAATAAAAATGCGTGGAATAAACTCGCAGATGAAAATATATTTCTACAGTTTATTGATGTAACACTACGAGGTTGCGCGCAGGTCATGTTTCAAAATAATCCATTAACTGGGTTATTCTTTTTTATTGCTATTTTTGTTGGCGCATTTTTGGAAAATATGCCTGTAGTTGCATTTGGCTGCTTATTAGGAACAGTCGTTTCTACATTAACAGCTTATATAAGTAAACTAGATACAGTTTCATTGCGTGCTGGTCTTTATGGATATAATGGATGTTTAGTTGGGGTTGCATTGCCAACCTTCCTAGAAAACACGCCTTTTGTTTGGCTAACCATTATATTAGGCAGTATTATTTCTGTTATCGCGACCATTTCATTAATGGATTTTTTGAAAAACTGGAAAGTCGCCGCATTAACAGCACCTTTCGTCTTAGTTTCTTGGGTTATTTTATTAGCTAGCTATAGTTTCCTTGGTATTAAAGGTGTGGCATTACCTGATCCCGCATTACCTCAACAATATGTACAACCTATTGGTAATATCCCACATAGTGATCTTGTTGTTGATGTATTCCGTGGTATTTCTGAAGTATTCTTATTAAGTAGTATGATTGTTGGCGTTTTATTTGTTATTGGCCTGGCAGTAAACTCTATTTGGGCTGCTGTGTTTGCGGTTCTTGGCTCATTACTTGCATTTGCAGTCGCAACTTTATTAAAAGGTGATTTCGCAAGTATTCATACTGGCCTTTACTCATTTAGTGCTGTATTAACGGCTATTGCATTAGGATCGACATTTAATAATCCTAATTTTAGAGTTGTAGTTTATGCCATTGTTGGTGTTATTTTCACAGTATTTGTTCAAGGTGCATTAGATGTTGTTCTTGAGCCATTTGGTATACCAACATTAACAATGCCATTTGTATTAGCTTCTTGGTTATTCTTAGTTCCTAACCAAGATCTCATGCCTAAACATCGACAATAAAATTTGCTACAGAATTTAGGTTCATCAATATGAAAAAAAATGTAGTATCGATATATAAATATATTCAAGATATGACAATGATAAGGATATCATTGTCAATTTTGATGCTTATCGATGGGTTATTTATAATAATCCCAATCTTAACCTCATATAATTTTAGTTCTCCAACTGGATACCACACTTTTGTTGATTGGTTTCAATCATTAGGTGTTATCAAGCTATTAGATATTCCTAGATTCGCCATTGGTGTAGTATTAATTATACTTGCACTTCCCGTGTATTTAGGTATTCGCATTGGTTGGTTATTTAGCTGCTTTATGCTATTTGTCATAGTACTAATTAACCTTGTTTTAGAAAGGCAAAATGTTTTTACAGGAACATTTTCCTTATTACTCCTTATTGCAGCTATTGCTAATTGGAAAGTTTTTCATCGCCATAGTTTATCCGGAGCTAGCTTTGTTGCCTTTGTCGGATTAATTGCATTATTAGCTTATTCTGTCTTTGGTACTTTATATCTTGGCACTCATTTCCAACCACATGTAACCGATATTTCATCTGCATTTTATTTTGCCTTAGTATGTATGACGACGGTTGGTTTTGGCGACATAGTTCCTATTAGCGTTGAGGCTAGGTTATTTACAATCTCAATCGTTATATTAGGTATTACCATTTTTACAACCTCTATTATTTATGTTCTAGGGGTATTAGCCAAAAGTACACAAGCCATTGTTAAAAAGAGACTGTTTCGTATGAAAGATCATTATGTTATCGTTGGTGCTAGCCCTTTAGCTTTAAATACTTATTTTGGTTTAAAAAGACGTGATTTAGATGTTATGGTTATTTGTACTGATGATCAGAAAAATAATTATCCTGATAACGCATCAGTTTTAACTACGAATCAAATTAATAAATCGACGTTAAATAAAGCTAATCTTGGTGAAGCCAAAGCATTATTTGTTCTAGGCAGTTCAGATGCAGAAAATACAATTACGATGCTTGCTGCAAAAGAAATTGTTGGGGCAAATATAAAAAGTATTGTCGCCGTAAATGACGATAATAATCATGAAAATATGAAGCTTTTGCATGCTGACTTATTAATTTCACTCTCTTCATTAGGAAGTGAAGTTTTGATTAAAATGATTTTCGGAGAAAACATTAATAATCAAATTATAGAAAGCATTATTTTTTCTAATAATATATTAGATAATTAAGCGATGATGGTACGCAAAATGAATATGAGCTATGGAATTTCCACAGCTCAAAAATTTGTCTACCATTACTTTAAATTCTTTCATGGGTTAAGAGTTTCTTTTGCCTTTGTTATTGTATTTATTGTACTACGACACTTTAGTGATGAGAGCTATAACTATGTTCTCATCACTTTAGTTTCTATTTTGATACCTGCACCTTACTGGGGAACTATTCTTATGCGTTCATTTCAACGCATAATCGGTATAGTCGCAGGTTCAGCATTAGGAATATTATTGCTATATATAGAAATACTTTCATATCCCTTAATGCTAATTATCGCCATTGCTATCATTTATTTCAGTTGTATTATTGCCCTCGGCAAAAATATGTATATTGGAATGTTGGCTGCAATGAGTGTCAGTATTGTCGTTACAGCCCCTTCTGGAGATATGATGGAAGGGGTCTTTCGCTCATTACAAACAATAGGTGGAGCATTACTTGCCCTCATTTTTTCAATTATTTATTGCCCTAAAGGGTTTATCTTTTGGCGTTTAAAAATGAGTGCGGTATTACATGATATCGCTCATTTTTATGAAAGATATACATTATTTAAACCTGAAGAAAATATTGATGATTGGAAAAATAAACTTGCGAATGTATTTTCTACGCTCTTTTTATGCGGTAATTACGTTGCAGCAGCAAACAAAGAAACTGGAATACCTGCTATTTATTTTCAGAAATTGCAAAATAGATGTTATCGCCTAGTCTCAATTTTACAGTTGCTTTCTGACACCTTTGATGAAAAATATTATTCTCAATCTTTGCGTGCGACTAATCCTTATCTGCTCAAATTACAGAGAAATAATCACGGTATTATTTTATTATTATCTGAAATTTTGATTCTTGGTAGGTCAGACCAAAGTAAGTATGACATTATCAATAAGTTAAGAGAAAACAACATTAAGTTAAATACAAAATTGAATTTTTCAAATCAGTCAAATGACGGTAATATCATGATGTTGGGTATTGCGATAGATATCATGAAAATAATTGATGACATGTTTGATTTAATCCAAATGAATAATGATCTTTATACGCACTCAAAATAATACAAGTTGTTCTGCAGGCATAAAATGTAAGTACAAAATATGACTTCAACACATACGCAAAATTAGAGAATCTAAAAAAGACATTAACTATATTCAAGAATGCGCGTTGATTGTTGGCAACAAGTATAGTTATTCCAAGGGATATAAATAATTAAGTCACTTGGATAACTAAATGTAATCCTGCTATATGTTATCGGATTACGAATACCTATTTATCAAATAAACTATGTAACTCGAAAGAGTTGATGCATAGGAAATAAAGAGCTCATTATGGATTTAACTATTATCATTTTCGTTCTCGTTTATATCGCAATGGCTTTTGGCTCCTTCCCCGGTATCAAAATTGACCGGACAGGCGCTTCAGTTGCAGGTGCGTTAGCGATGATCGGCTTTGGCATTATTTCACCACAGCTTTCTTGGAATTCAATTGATTATCGTGCAGTAGGATTATTATTCGGTTTAATGGTGGTATCTGCCTCTTTCACTGTTTCAGGCTTTTATCACAAAGTTGCTCATAAAATGGCTAATTTAGATATTAGCCCACCTAAATTGTTATGTGTATTCATTATCGTTGCTGCCGCACTAGCATCAGTATTAACCAATGATGTTGTTGTTGTCGCAATGACACCATTACTCGTTTCAATTACTTTAGCTCGCGGGCTTAACCCAATTCCATTTTTATTAGGCTTCTGCTTTGCTGCCAATAATGGTGCAGCCTTGTCATTAATTGGTAGCCCTAAAAATATGATTATTGCTCAAGGATTAGATCTCTCTTTTATGGGCGTCCTTCATATTACAGCGCTACCTGTATTAATTTCATTGCCTATTGTTTGGTCTGTCGTAACCTTACTCTATCGCCATAATTGGTATTTATCTGAAAGCAAAAAATCACCATTAGCACAACAATCTCACACAGTTATTCCTTTTAATAAATGGGAAACCGTAAAAGCTGGTGTAGTTATTTCAATCGTAGTTATCACCTTCTTATTTAGTCAGTTACCCCGTGAACTTGTTGCTCTTTCAGCAGCCTGCTTCTTATTATTAAATAGGCGAATAGCATCAAGTGATATGTTAAAGCATGTTAATGGTGATTTGTTACTCTTAATTATGGGGCTATTTATTATTAATGCCGCATTTGCAGATACTGGAGTGCCTAAAGAGATCCTTCATTATCTTCTCAACAAAGGTGTTGATTTAGGAAGTCCACTTGTTCTATTTTTAGTCACTAGTTTTATGAGTATTTTTATCGGCACAACACCCGCGGTCATGCTCTTAATTCAATTTGTTTATCCACACGGAAATGCAGATCCCCTTGGTGCTGCATTAATATTTGGTGCTTGTTTTTCAAGTAATATATTCATATTTGGAAGTATTGCAGGCATTATTGCTGTGGATCAATCAGCTGCTCATGGTGTGAAAATTTCTTTTTGGGAATTTACTAAATCCGGTGGCGTTATCTCAATAATCTGCATGTCAGTTGCAACTGTTGCAATTTTATTGAGTTAAAACAGATAGATTGCCATATTCATTTCAATAAGGAAGCTATTGTGTTAGAAATAAAAAATATTCGTATCATACAAGGGGGAAAGACTTTATGGGATAACCTTACTTTCTCTTTAGCCAAAAATGAGCGACTAGGAATTTCTGCACCAAGTGGCTTTGGTAAAACGACATTAGGCCGAGTTTTAGCACAATGGCAAGCGCCAGAAAAAGGGCAAATTCTCTTTAATAATAAGACATTGCCAACAACGGGTTATTGCCCAATTCAGTTAGTACCTCAGCATCCTGAGAAAAGTTTTAATCCTTACCGTACTGTCAAAGCAAGTTTAAATGATGCCTGGAAACCTGATGATTATTGGTTAGAACAATTATCAATTAAACCTGAGTGGCTTGAAAGACGGCCAAATGAATTATCAGGTGGGGAACTTGCTCGTATTGCATTATTAAGGGCTTTAGATCCTAGAACGCAAGTCTTAATCGCCGATGAAGTGACAGCTCAACTTGATCCTTATTTGC
The DNA here is from genome assembly GCF_000314895.2 of Providencia sneebia DSM 19967. Taxonomy (GTDB): domain Bacteria; phylum Pseudomonadota; class Gammaproteobacteria; order Enterobacterales; family Enterobacteriaceae; genus Providencia; species Providencia sneebia. The sequence continues at coordinate 3,459,628 of NZ_CM001773.1, forward strand.
AGATGAACGTTTGGCGTTTTTTAATTGAACTCACTAAAACGCGTCCAATGGGAATGATCATATTCAGTCATAACAAAGCATTATTACAAAAGGTCTGTAATTCTATTTTAACCTTTGAACCAGAACATACATTGTAGCAACTTAGAGAATTTTATATGTTTATTACAAACCTATTATTAGCCGGATTAGGCGGTGGTGTTGGTTCCTTACTGCGTTGGGGGATAGGCAACTTTATCGGAGAGAAATATCACGGAAAATTTCCTCTTGGAACCTTTGTTATTAATATTTCAGGAGCATTTATTATCGGCTTTTTAAGTCGTTACTTTTTTATCGACTTTAATAGTGAAGAAAACGCACTTTTAGCACCTGCAATTTTAACAGGCATATTGGGTGGCTATACCACGTTTAGCACTATGCAGTTAGAAGCACTAAAATTAACACAGAAAAAAGAGCAATTTCTCTCTTTTTTCTATTTACTGATCTCGGTTATTGTCGGTCTTGTCGCGGCATTCTTAGGCGTTCTACTCGCAAATTAAAAAGGAAGTACAATGAAAATTGCAATATTAGTCTTCATTGGCGGAGCGATTGGTGCTATTTGCCGTGATTTATTAATGATTTTTACGCCAGAACTTAGCAGTAAATTTCCCCTAGATATTTTCCTCGCCAATATTATTGCATCGTTTCTCGTTGGCATTATTGGTGCTTTATTGGTAAGTAAAAAAATCAGCCAAGCATCTAATGCATTTTTAGCGACTGGTATCATGGGCGGGCTGTCCACATTTTCAAGCTTTGTCTATGGCGCCGTTGAACTAACAAATAATACAGGTGGAATATGGGTCAGCCTTTTCTACTTGGTATCAAGTATTATTATTGGATTTGTGTTGGTTTTCATTGGATACCAGCTAGGTACAAAAATAAAAATGAATGTTAGCGCTTAGCTATTATTCACATTAATTCTTAATGCGGCGGCGATAGCGAGTGGAGAAAAAGTGATACTTGCAGCCAGTAATGCGCCAAGAATAGCAAAATAGCTATTGAGTGGCATATTGAAACGGTAAGCCTCCATAGTTCCCGTCGCATAAATGAGAACTGGAATATACAAAGGTAATACTAATAAGCTCACCAATACGCCGCCTTTTTTCAATGAAACAGTTAATGCGGCACCTATCGCACCAATAAAACTTAAAATCGGTGTTCCTAATAATAAAGTACCTATCAATATTAATAATGTTTTTCCATCAAATGACAGCATTAATGCTGCTATTGGAGAAAGCAGAATTAAAGGAACACCAGTGACTAACCAATGCGCAATAACCTTAGCTAAAACCGTCATAAATAACGGATGCGGCGCTAATAATAATTGTTCTAATGAACCATCAAGATAATCATCTTTAAATAAGCGTTCTAGCGAAAGTAAAGATGACAAAATGGCAGCAACCCAAAAAATACCGACTGCAATTTGGGAAAGCAATTGTGGCTCAGGACCAAGGCTTAATGGAAATAATGTAATAACAATCAAAAAGAACCATAATGGGTTAACCAATTCAGATAAATTTCTGAATGCAATTGTTAGCTCTCTTTTGAGTGTCAGCCAAAACATTATTCCTCTCTCCCAGTGAGTTTAAGTGAGCTAAAATTACCTGATATATTTTGGTGGGAGGTAAATAATATCATTCCCCCTTTTTCAGCATGCTGATGGAAACAATCCGTTAAGCGCTTTACTCCAGCAATATCAATAGCCGTAAAAGGTTCATCTAAAATCCATAATGGCGCGTCACTTAACCAAAGCCTAGCTAAATTAACTCTTCTTTGCTGACCCGCTGATAATTGCCCGACAGGAATATCTTCATAACCAATTAATGATACTTCATCTAGAGCATCCCAAATTCGCTCAATTTCAAGATATTTATGACTCATTTGATAATAAAACAGCAAATTTTCATAAGGTGTTAATACTGATTTTACAGCTGGCTTATGGCCTATATATAATAGGTTTCGAGTATAATCTTCTTTTAATTGATAAATAGACTGCTGCTGCCACAATATATCACCTTCATCTGGCTTTAATAGCCCTGCGACCATGCGCAATAATGTTGTTTTGCCCGCACCATTAGCACCTTCAACCTGTAAAATTTGTCCGGGCAAAACCGTAAAATCTAATTGCTGAAAAAGTGTTCTGCTCTGCCGCTGACTGCCTATTTGAACGGCACTTAGCATAATCATGTATTCCTATTACTGATTAAATTTATTAATTATTTTCAACATTAGTCAACAAAAGTTCACTAATACTTTCACTTGAGATTGGGTCACCACAAAGTACTTTCATTAATACTTCGCCCCCAAGAGAAGATAAAGAAAACAGCATATCAGGTTGTAGTAGGCGAATTTTATCCATATTGTTGTCATCATTAACGAGAACAATAATTTTCACTTCTTTCCCTGCAAGTTCCTTTACCCCTAAGAATGCAAAAGTATTTAAAGTATCGCTCTCTGTCATGATAAATACATATTTGGCGTGCTTTACATTTGCTTCAGCTAATAATTCAGTACTTGTCGGATCACCGGTGACAATATTATTACTTTCTGGATAGTGAACTCGGTGGCTTTCAGTACATAAAACGGCAACAGGAAGCTCACGGCTTTTTAAATTTTGATAAACGCTAACCGCTATTGGGGAACTCCCAATAACAACATAATGATTTTTCATATAAGAAAACCTCTTGCGAACAATATCTTTTGTCCCTTTAGCTAAAACCCCGACAACATAAACAACAGATGTTGTAAAAATGGTAATACCCAATATAACAACGGTTATCGTAAAGACTCGAGCATCCGTTGATACTGGAACAATATCGCCAAAACCAACCGTGGTCATACACACCAAGGCAAAATAAAAAGCAGTTGATGCATCTTTCACTACAGGCGCAAATTCATTGCCAATATAAAGTGTACCGAAAATAGAATATAGCAATAACGCAATAATACAGGTCATTGCAACAAAACCCGCACTGGTTAAGCTGTGATGATGATAGCGTTTCCAAAATAGACTAAGCGCAATACACAAACCTAATGAAAAATAACCTTGGTGGAGGTTTTCAGGTGCAACTCTTAAATCAACGAATGTAATGATAGCTAATAATAAAAGCGAAAATACCCACGCGATGCGAGCGCCATTGAGCATAAAGAAAGATAAAAAGATTAAAGATATTCCGACGAGAAAACGGGGAATATCTAACAATTTCATAAAGCCCAATGATTTTAGCCATTCAGTAAAACCATTTGCGCGCCAGTCAAGATAATCAGTATATGCCCCTAATACTGGCTTAATAATTGAAAAACCATCAAAAATGATCAGAATGGAGAGCACCAACCGAATACATAAAGACGATTTTAAAAAAGCGATAAAAAAGTTATCTGACATTTTTGTCCTCACCTTGATCAGATAAAATGACTTCTGAATGTGTGTATATCATATGTTGGCATCTGATGTTAGCAAAAACACGACTCTATCAATGAAGCCACAAAGTTATTTTCCCTTATAATTAAACACTCGATAAAGTCATAGGTTATTAAAAAATATAATCATATGATAGGGAATACACTTGAACTTAAATCTATCCATATGCCAAATAATTCAGCTTTTGCATATTTCATAGATTAAATAATTATGCTTTTATCTTAATAAGATAGGATATTAACAGAGTTACATCTCATCCATATGACAATAGATAGTGTGTGTAATGGTGTTCTCAATGATGAAATCTGACACGTCGACATCAATTTATTGAACTTAATATTCAACGCCCTATCTAAAAATGGATTTCATTTATTTTACTATAACTAACATCCCTAAATGTAAGTTGCAGGTTGGCATAGCAATAACTATTCCTAATATGATAGTTCGAGAAATGTGGAAACTTCCTCACCTCAAAAGCTGAACAGACGGCAATGTTCATAAGCCAAGCAACTTAAAAAATAATGGGAATAAAACATCATTCAGAATAAGAGCCCAATCAACTATGGTGAATTCGACACAATCAAAGGCATTTAGCTGGTCAGCATTACTTTGGTTACTTATCTATTTCTGGTATTTCTCGTCATTATTACAAATTTATGTTGTTGTAACGGGACAAAGTAATACCATCGGCTTAAGAGATTCCTTACTCTACAGCACATTTTGGTTAATACCTGCGCTATTTTTCCCACGAAAAATAAAACTAGTTGCAGGCATTATCGGTATTATTCTTTGGCTTTCATCTGTTGTCGCATTAGCTTATTTCGTTGTGTATGGGCATCAAATATCACAAAGCGTCATGTTTGTGATGTTTGAAACCAATACCAATGAAGCAGGTGAGTTTATCAAGCAATACTTAAGCTTCAAAGTGATTGCTGCGGTACTCATTTACACATTCGTTGCAATATTTTTATGGACTCGCCTTAAACCAGTTTCAATTCCCGTACCTGGCCGTTTAACCATTTCAGTGCTTATATTAATTATTCTATTTGGTGTGCCTTATTATAATAAGGCAATTAAGCAAGATAGACCTTTTGAAAATGTTGTTTCTTATGTCAACAGTAAACTTGCCTATGCTGCTCCATGGCAATTTGTAAGTGGCTATTTTCTTTATAAGAACCAATTAGCGAATATGGAAGAATTAATTCGTGATAATAGCAAAATTCCACCATTAGAAAATTTTGTTGATGCAAATGGAAATACCCCAAGAACATTCGTTTTAGTTATTGGTGAATCCACCAGCCGCGATAGAATGAGTTTATATGGCTACCAACGCCCTACTACACCGGAGCTACAGCAGCTTGAACAAGATTACCCAAATAATTTAGCTGTTTTCAACGATGTGGTCACTTCACGCCCTTATACTATTGAAGCACTCCAACAAATATTGACCTTCGCTTCACAGACAGAACCTGAATTGTTTAGCTCACGCCCTTCTATCATGAATATAATGAAGCAAGCTGGTTTTAAAACATTCTGGATCACCAATCAGCAAACTATGACTGAGCGCAATACGCTATTAACTGCGTTCTCTCGTCAAACTGATAAGCAATATTATTTAAATAATGATATGGCACAAAGTTCGCGTATTTATGATGACGTGGTGTTTGATCCTTTTAAAGAAGCACTTGCTGATCCTGCTGAGAAAAAATTTATTGTTGTTCATTTATTGGGAACGCATATGCGTTACGAGTTCCGTTATCCTGAAGATAAAGCTATCTTTAAAGAAAAAGACAGTGCTGTGCCAAGTAACCTTAAAGGCGATCAAATAAAAGACTTTAATGCTTATGATAATGCCCAACATTACAATGACTATATTGTCTCTACTTTGATTAAAGATTTTGACTCATCAAAAGAAAATGGTTTCTTAGTCTATTTTTCTGATCATGGTGAAGATGTTTTCGATTCACCACCACATGAAACGTTAGGCCGCAGTGAAGGAAAACCAACTCGCGTTATTTACAACATTCCATTTTTAGTTTGGCAATCGCCAGAATGGTTGGAAAACCACCATTTCGATCTAAAAAGTAAAACTGATAGACCTTACAGCACAATGGATTTTATTTATTCATGGTCTGATTTAGCTGGCTTTAATTATCAAGGTTATAATCCTGAAAAAAGCTTATTTAGCCCGCAATTCCAACCTCAGCCGCGCTATATTGGCGATCCTGATAATAAATCATCGTTAATGTTATATGATGATTTGAAAAAATAAGATTTAATCTTTGTTAACCATAAAAACCGCCCTTCACCAGTGGCGGTTTTTTGTTTTATCTCCCTTAATTTCTTTCTTATATAAAATCAGTCTCCCCTATTTATCTCACTTCAATCACTAAGAATATTTTATCTGTCAGCCTGACATTATTTTCTCGTCATTAATGTCGACTTGAAGTTTATTTCCAATAATAAAAATACAACCAATTGATTTAAAACAAAATTAATAATGGCATGAAAAATGCTTAGTAGATGTCATCAATATTAATGACCCGGCTAGATTTTATTGGAGGGTGAGGCGAATGAATCGCTTTGTTATTGCCGACCCACAATTATGTATCGGATGTAATACTTGTATGGCAGCCTGCTCTGAAACGCATAAAGCCCAAGGATTACAAACATATCCGCGACTAAAAGTGGTAAAAATTGAAGACCTAACCGCACCAATGCTCTGCCATCAGTGTGATGATGCACCTTGTGCTCGAGTTTGCCCTGTCAATGCCATTACACATGAAGATGACATGATCGTGTTGAATGAAAGCTTGTGCATTGGCTGTAAGTTATGTGGTCTTGTTTGCCCATTTGGTGCTATTACGCCATCGGGTAGTAAGCCAGTCGATATGCCTGATTTCTTTGAAGAATATGTACCAAAAGAGATGTTATTGGATGTTCCTGATAGTCTCCCAACCATGAACCCATTTCTGGCATGGAATGCCGGTATTCGCAATGTTGCAGTGAAATGTGATTTATGTAATTTCAGTGATGATGGGCCGGCTTGTGTGAAGGTTTGTCCAACTGATGCGCTGGTACTTGTAGAGGATTATCAGCTCGAAAACGAAAGTGAGAAACGTCGTAACATGTCTGTCGATACCATGCCGACTGAGTTCAATATTCTCATTTCACAACGGGAGAACTCATAACATGACATCACTTCAGTTACTCTTGTGGTCGGTGACTTTATATTCTGTCGGCGGTTTTGTTTCTCTGTTATTCAAACGACAAGAAAAAATAGCCATTTATGTCGCTGGCATTAGTGCCATGCTAGGCGGGCTGCTCGGATTATTTAGCTCAATCCCTGTTCTCATGGATGGTGAAGTATTGAGTTACTTCGCACAAGGTCCTTTCCCATTTGCGCACTTCGTCGTTCGATTTGATAGCTTAGCGGCATTTATGGTAATGGTCATTTCATTACTGGTCACTGTTACTGCACTGTACTCACTTAACTATGTTCAAGAATATTGTGGGCGCGGTGCATGGAGCATGGGATTCTTCCTTAATCTCTTTATTGCTTCTATGGTGGCATTAGTTGTTATGGATAATGCTTTTTACTTCATTATCCTATTTGAAATGATGTCATTAGCTTCATGGTTCTTAGTCATTGCAGATCAAGATGAGAAGTCTATCAAAGCTGGTTTGCTCTACTTCTTCATTGCGCATGCGGGTTCCATCCTCATCATGATTGCTTTCTTCTTGATGTGGCGTCAAAGCGGTAGCCTAGACTTTGATTCCTTCCACCAGCTTTCACTTTCCCCCACTATGGCTTCAACTGTTTTTTTATTGGGATTTTTTGGCTTCGGAGCCAAAGCAGGGATGCTTCCTTTACACAGTTGGTTGCCACAAGCTCACCCCGCAGCACCTTCTCATGCTTCAGCACTAATGTCGGGTGTAATGGTAAAAATTGGTATTTTCGGGATCATTAAAGTCGGAATCGACCTGCTAGGTGCAACACAAGGTTGGTGGGGAATTGTTGTACTTGCCTTTGGTGCTGTTTCTTCCGTACTTGGCGTTATGTATGCTCTGGCAGAACATGATATCAAACGTTTACTTGCTTGGCATACCGTTGAAAATATCGGCATCATTTTGATGGGAGTTGGCGTTGCCATGGTCGGAATGGCCAATGATATGCCAGTATTAGCAACCATCGGCTTACTTGGTGCAGTCTATCATTTACTTAACCATGCCGTCTTTAAAGGCCTGCTATTCCTTGGAGCTGGTGCGGTCATTTATCGTGTTCATACCCGTGATATGGAGAAAATGGGCGGATTGGCTAAATTAATGCCATTAACTGCAATCGCTTTTTTAATTGGCTGTATGGCAATTTCAGCATTACCTCCTTTAAATGGTTTTATCAGTGAATGGTACACATATCAATCACTCTTCTCCATGAGTCATGATGGCACATTTATCATGCGTATCAGTGGCCCAATCGCAATTGTCATGTTGGCTATCACTGGTGCATTAGCAGCTATGTGCTTTGTCAAAGTCTATGGCGTTAGCTTCTGTGGTGGCCCACGTAGCGAACAAGCCACACATGCTCGTGAAGTGCCATGGACAATGACCACCGCAATGATTATTTTAGCCATCATCTGCGTGGTCTTAGGTGTTGGAGCAAATGTTATTGCACCAGTATTAGCCAAAGTTGCAATGTCACTCACAAGTGCAACTGAAGTGACGGTGGCGAAAGGCACAATGCTCGTACCTAATTCTCCTGAACAAGCAATGATTTCACCTATCATGACCTTCATCTTGTTGCTTGCTCTATCTGTGATCCCATTCATTATTTATCTGGTATTTAAAGGTAAGCAAATGAATTTCCGCCGTAAAGGAGATGCATGGGCTTGCGGTTATATCTGGGAAAAAGATATGTCTGTCTCCGCGGGGGGTTTTACCCAACCACTTCGCTTTATGTTCGCGCCTCTTTACAGATTAAGAAAGCAACTCGACCCATCAGCACGATTGGCTCAGGCTTTAGAAGTTGCGAAAACAGGTGCGGGAAAAGTCGAACCATTTTGGGATGAAAGCATTATTTATCCACTGGTTCGGGCTATCAACCGGTTTGCTAAGCGACTGCAATGTCTACAAGGTGGGGATTTCAGACTTTATTGTCTCTATGTCATTGCCGCGTTAGTCGTCTTGCTTATCGTCATTGCAGCATAAGGAGATAAACCATGTCGATTCAAGAAACACCAACATTGATGACGGGGTTCTTCGCTGTAATTCAAGCTATATTTTTATTGCTATTAACCCCGCTATTTACTGGTATATCACGTAAGATCCGCGCCAAAATGCAATCTCGCCAAGGTGCTGATATTTTTCAAGACTATCGTGATATAACCAAGTTATTAAAACGCCAATCTATCGCCCCTCGCGATTCTGGAATGGTTTTTCGTATCATGCCCTATGTCTTGCTGGGCTGTATGTTGCTATTAGCAATGGCGTTACCTGTTTTTACTATCACACCATTATTTAATGGCGCATCTGATCTCATTATTGTGCTTTATATCTTTGCTCTATTTCGTTTTTTCTTCTCCTTATCGGGCTTAGATACTGGAAGTTCATTTGCCGGTATTGGTGCTAGCCGAGAGCTGACATTAGGTGTTTTGGTTGAACCTATTTTATTTCTTGGTTTGCTTGTCGTTGCATTGATTGCAGGTTCTACCAACATTGGCACGATCAGTGCGGTCATGAGTGAAGGTTGGGTCTCACCAACAGCAACACTTCTTGCATTACTTGCTTGCGGATTCGCGACTTTTATCGAAATGGGAAAAATTCCATTTGATGTTGCGGAAGCAGAGCAAGAGTTACAAGAAGGGCCATTAACTGAATATTCCGGTTCGGGTTTAGCTTTAGTTAAATGGGGAATAGGTCTAAAACAAGTCATTGTTGCAGTGCTATTTCTCTCTATTTTCTTCCCATTTGGCAATGCCAGTGAATTAACAATTGGTAGTTTAGCGCTAGCGGTTTTACTGCTGCTCTTGAAATTACTTATTGTCTTCATTCTCGCTTCATTAGTTGAAAATAGTATGGCTCGTGGTCGTTTCTTACTGACGTACCATGTGACTTGGTTAGGATTCGGTGTCGCAGCACTCGGATTCGTGTTTTATCTCACCGGTCTATAAGGAGCGACGAGCATGTTAGAAAATATTGCACTAGCAACGCTACTCATTCCATTTATTGGTGCGTTGCTAGTCAGTGTCTTACCAACACGTATAGCACCATGGTTAAGTACTTTTGTTGCATTATTAGCCGCACTTGGTACCGCTGCATTGGGTTGGTTATATCTTGATGGTGGTAAAAATGCGACAACGCTAGAACTCGTAAAAACTGAAAATATCGCCTTATTTGGTTTTACTATTGATGGTGTAAGTACATTAATTGCCTTTGCTGTGGTTTTTCTCGGTTTTTTAATTTGCCTGTATTCAACTGGATATCTGACAAAGGGTAACCGTGAGCATCCACATGGTGCAACTCGCCGTTATTATGCTTTCTTATTAATTTTTATCGGCGCAATGGCAGGTGTTGTTCTCTCATCAACAATCCTCGGACAGCTAATCTTCTTTGAAATTACAGGTGGCTGTTCTTGGGCATTAATTGGCTATTACCAAACAGAAAAAGCGCAGCGCTCAGCAATGAAAGCGCTAATCATTACTCATATAGGCTCTTTGGGGCTTTATTTAGCCGCAGCAACCTTATTTATCAATACAGGCACATTTGCGCTAAGCGCCATCAATCAATTGAATGAATCCCAAAGTTTAATTGTCTTTGGTGGGATCTTATTCGCAGCTTGGGGTAAGTCAGCGCAATTACCATTACAAGCTTGGTTGCCGGATGCAATGGAAGCACCAACACCAGTAAGTGCTTATTTGCACGCAGCATCAATGGTTAAGGTGGGCGTATATATCTTCGCGCGCAGCATTATGTCTTCAACACATGTGCCAGAACTTATCGGTTGGATTGGCGTCGTGATGGCGGTGATCACTTTAGTTTACGGCTTCATGATGTACTTGCCGCAAAAAGATATGAAACGGCTTTTATCTTGGTCAACGATTACGCAATTAGCTTATATCTTTCTTGCTTTGTCTTTATCCATCTTCGGTTCAAAAGAAGCCTTTGATGGTGGTGTCGCTTATATCTTTAACCATGCCTTCGCGAAAAGCCTATTCTTCTTAGTGGCGGGTGCACTGAGCTATAGCTGTGGAACGCGTATGCTGCCACGTTTAAAAGGTTTAGCAAAACGTTACCCGTTACTTGGTGTCGGGTTCTGTGTGGCCGCTCTTGCGATTGCAGGTGTTCCACCACTTAATGGTTTCTTTAGTAAATTTCCTATCTTTGCCGCTGGCTTCGCCTTATCAGAACACTTTTGGATCTTAACACCCATTATGATTCTGGTGCTGATTGAGTCAGTAGCAAGCTTTGCTTGGTTGCTTTACTGGTTCGGAAAAGTCGTTCCAGGAGAACCAAGTGAAGAGGTTGCAAACGGTAGTGCTGTTCCATGGGCTATGCAGTGGGTTATCGGCTTACTGATTATCATGTCCTTCTGTTCTAGCGTTATTGCCGTCATCTGGCTCAATTAAGGGGAGAAGGTATGACTGGTTCAATGATTGTTAATAATCTTGCGGGGCTGATGATGGTCACCTCGCTACTCGTTATCGGCGCAAAGCGCCCGGTAGCGTCGTGTTGGTGCTATGCACTTCAATCTTTAGTGCTTGTTGCGATTTTCGCCACACTTTCTCAGATGTTAAATGCACCTGAACTGGCAATGTGGGCGGGAACAGCTTTTGCGACAAAAGTCATTTTAGTCCCACTGATTATGGGCTATGCATTTCGCAAATTATCCGACCCCACAGCAAATGGCGGCATTATTACACCAATCTGGTTGATGTTAGCAGCTGCAATTATCGTGGTGCTGTGCTGGTTTGTGGTTGAGCCGATAAAATTACCATTAGCGACTGATTTAAAACCTGCTTTAGCCGTTTCTTTAGGTCACTTCATGTTAGGGCTGCTGTGTATCGTGACACAAAGAAATATTCTCAAACAGGCGTTTGGTTACTGCTTAATGGAAAATGGCTCGCACCTAACATTAGCATTGCTAGCCTATAAAGCACCGGAGCTCGTCGAAATAGGTATCGCGACCGATGCTATCTTTGCGGTGATCATCATGGCGGTACTGGCACGTAAAATCTATCGCACGCTCAACACACTGAACGTGGATCAATTGACCGCGCTGAAGGGGTGATGTGATGAGTCAATCTATGTTATTAATATTATTAATGGCCACACCACTGGTGATTTCATTATTGGCTTTTGCTTGCCGCCTATTAGGTAGTGGAGCGAAATTAGCCGTCACTATTGTTCATTCAGTCGGGATTATTTTATTACTCGTGTTATCACTATGGATGGTTAACACAATATTGGATGTTGGTGACCTTTTAATGGCCGAACGCTGGATACACCTAGATAGTTTAGCTGGGTTATTTTTAGCTATACTCGGTATTGTTGGCTTCCTAACAGGTCTTTACTCAATCGGCTATATGAATCATGAAGTCGCTGAGGGTGAAATTAGTGTTGGAACACTCTGTCATTATTATGGTTTCTTTCACTTATTTTTATTCACCATGTTACTGGTGATCACCAGCAATAACCTAATTTTGATGTGGGCAGCTGTCGAAGCAACAACGCTGAGTTCTGCTTTTCTTGTCGGATTATATGGTCAGCGCTCCTCTTTAGAAGCGGCTTGGAAATATATCATCATCTGTAGTGTAGGTGTGGCATTTGGTTTATTCGGCACAATTTTAGTTTATGCTAATGCTGTCAATGTGATGCCAGATCCAGAGTTAGCTATTTTCTGGACTGAAGTTTTGAAATATACCTCACTGCTTGATCCTACCTTAATGCATTTAGCCTTTGTTTTCGTATTAATTGGTTTTGGTACTAAAACGGGGCTTTTCCCAATGCATGCTTGGCTACCAGATGCTCACAGTGAAGCACCTAGTCCAACATCAGCGCTGCTTTCAGCTGTCTTACTCAACTGTGCACTACTCATTATTATTCGCTATTACATTATTGTCACTTCTGCAATTGGCGATGAATTTACCCAAACGCTATTGCTAGTATTTGGTCTACTGTCTGTTGCTGTTGCCGCTTTCTTTATCTTAATTCAACGAGATATGAAACGTTTACTTGCTTATTCCAGTGTTGAAAATATGGGATTGATTGCGGTGGCATTAGGCATTGGGAGACCATTAGGTATTCTTGCTGCCTTATTACATACACTAAACCATAGTTTGGGTAAAACACTTCTCTTTTGTGGTTCCGGTAATGTATTACTCAAATATGGCACTCGTGACATTAATGTCATTAAAGGAATGTTGCGTGTAATGCCGTTTACTGCGGTTGTCTTTGCAGGTGGCGCCTTAGCTTTAGGTGGAATGCCACCCTTTAATATCTTCTTAAGTGAATTTATGATTGTTGTTGCTGGTATAGCAACTCATCATTTTTGGTTAACCCTTCTGGTTTTGATCCTTATCACCATTGTACTTGCCGGACTTGTTAGAATGGTTTCGAAAACTCTTTTCGGTACACCACCTGACTGCGTTTCACGTGGTGAATTAGGTCTCTTGACGACATTCCCCATGGCTATCTTAATTGTCTTAATGCTAGTAATGGGAACTCATATTCCGCAACCGGTTAGCCAGTTATTGGAAAATGCCGCCACCATTGTTTTAAAAGACAGCACATTACCAAATTCAGAATTCACTACCATAAATTACCATTGGCCGTGGGGTGTTAACGCATCCTCTACCTCGTTGCAGGAGAAATAACGTGAGCTATCAGAATTATACAGATACCCTTCAGGGCGTTCGCAAAGGTACAGGTTATCTGGCACAGGTCCGCGAAAAATTTCCTCACACAATATTGGAAGAGGAATGGCAAACAGCGAACCAAGTTACCATTACAATTAAAACAGAAAGGCTGCCAGATGTTGTTGAATTTCTATACTACGGCTGTGGTGGTTGGCTACCTGTATTATGGGGAAATGATGAACGACCTTTAAATGGCCAATTTGCTGTTTATTATGCATTATCAATGGAAGAAGGCGAAAAATGTTGGATTACAGTAAAAGCATTTGTTAGCCCAATTACCCAAGAATTTCCATCTGTTACGCCGAGAGTGCCTGCTGCGGTTTGGGGCGAACGTGAAGTTCGCGATATGTATGGATTACAACCTGTAGGTCTACCTGATGAACGCCGCTTGGTGCTTCCCGATGACTGGCCGGACGATCTCTACCCACTTCGCAAAGACACCATGGATTATCGCCAACGTCCTGCACCAACAACAGATGAGGAAACTTACGAGTTTATCAACGATAGCAAAACACAAAGTCGAGTTGTTCCTATCGGCCCACTGCATATTACCTCAGATGAACCAGGACACTTTCGCTTATTTGTAGACGGTGAACGTATTGTTGATGCTGATTATCGGATGTTTTATGTCCATCGAGGAATGGAAAAGTTAGCTGAAACCCGTATGGGATATAATGAAGTCACTTTTTTATCCGACCGTGTTTGTGGTATTTGTGGTTTCACTCACAGTGTCGCTTACACCACATCCGTCGAAAATGCGTTAGGTATTTATGTTCCTCAACGCGCAAATACGATTCGCAGCGTATTATTAGAAGTTGAGCGTCTGCACAGTCACCTCTTAAATATTGGTTTAGCAAGTCACTTTACGGGCTTTGATACTGGGTTTATGCAGTTTTTCCGTGTCCGTGAAAAATCAATGACAATGGCTGAATTATTAACTGGGGCGCGTAAAACATACGGAACAAACTTAATTGGCGGTGTACGTCGCGATTTCTTAAAAGATCAAAGAGTAAAAACAATTCAATTAGTTCGTGAAATGCGTCAAGACCTTTCATTACTTGTCGATATACTCCTAAGCACGCCAAATATGGAACAAAGAACCGTTGGTGTGGGAATTTTAGATCCCCAAATTGCCCGTGATTATAGTCCTGTTGGTCCTATGATCCGCGCAAGCGGTTTTAAACGTGATGTCCGTTTCGATCACCCTTTTGCCGATTATGCAAATTTACCCAAAACGTTATTTACAATGGATGGCTGCGATGTCTATTCACGCGTCATGGTGCGAGTTAAAGAAGTCTTTGATTCTCTATCAATGATTGAATATGCACTGGATAATATGCCTGAAGGCCCTATCTTAACAGAAGGTTTTACATATCAGCCGTATAAATTTGCTCTGGGCTATACCGAAGCGCCTCGCGGAGAAGATGTTCACTGGAGCATGTTAGGCGATAATCAAAAACTATATCGCTGGCGCTGCCGCGCTGCCACTTATGCCAACTGGCCTGTATTACGTTATATGTTACAAGGAAATACGGTTTCAGATGCACCTCTTATTATTGGTAGCCTAGACCCTTGTTATTCCTGTACAGACCGCGTCACATTAGTTGATGTAAAAAAACGCAAAGCGAAAACAGTGGCTTATAAAGAGTTCGAACAATATGGCATCGAACGTAAACAATCCCTGATGAAATAGTTGGAGGGAAAACAATGTTCAAATTATTTAAAACCCTCCGCGAAGCAGGAACAGCAACGGTTAAATATCCATTTAAACCATTAGAAGTCGCACATGGATTTCGTGGTAAACCTGAATATGATCCTCTGCAATGTATTGCTTGTGGAGCTTGTATTTCTGCCTGTCCAGCCAATGCGTTGACCATGGAAACAGATTTAAGTAGTGGTGAACGCCGCTGGCAACTTTTTATTGGTCGTTGTATTTATTGTGCACGCTGTGAAGAAGTTTGCCCAACTCGAGCTATCCATCTAAGCGAGGATTTTGAAACAGCTGTCTTAAATAAAGACGATTTATATATCAAAAGTACTTTCCGCTTACAGTATTGCCGCCAATGTCATGAAGCTTTTGCGCCTAAAAAATCGGTAGAGTATGCGATGGCACTCATGGTTGCATCAGGTGTTGAAGAAAGCAGCATTGAAGCATTGCGACCAATGTATGAAACTTGCCCATCTTGTAAACAGAAAAATAACCTGTTGAATAATGAGCGTAGAAACTTCCGTTTACATGCCGAGGGAGAAAAATGATGAATTTGTCGGATATCCCAGTTAACCATTATGTTAGTCAACCTATCCGAGTTGATGAACAAGTGGAAAAATTAAAGAGCACATTGCTCAAAGATATCAAACGTTCTGCTTATGTTTATCGTGTCGACTGCGGTGGATGTAACGGCTGTGAAATCGAAATTTTCTCTGCAATCACGCCGGTATTTGATGCGGAACGTTTTGGGATCAAGGTTGTCGCCTCACCACGGCATGCTGATATTTTATTATTTACAGGTGCTGTCACCCGTGCAATGCGAATGCCAGCCTTACGCGCTTATGAATCTGCACCTGATCCTAAAATTTGTATTTCATATGGTGCATGCGGTTGTGGTGGTGGCATTTTCCACGACCTTTACTGCGTTTGGGGCGGGAGTGAACATATTGTTCCAATTGATGTATGGATCCCCGGTTGCCCTCCAACACCAGCCGCAACCATTTATGGCTTTGCTGTTGCTTTGGGGTTACTAAACCAAAAACTAAAAGCCCAAGATCACCAAGAAACTGATGATGAGAAAGTTCAGTTACTCCTACCATCAGTACCATTAGCAACACGCGTCATGATTGAGCGCGAAGCTCGCCGCTTAGCGGGTTATTATCAAGGTCGTGAAATTAGTGACAAATTTTTATCACTGCTCGAAGGTGCTTCTCCTAATCAAGTTCAGGGTTTAATGCACAATTGGCTACATGAAGAACAAGATCCGCGTCTGCGTGATATTGTCAATCGTCTCGTCAATGTGCTGGCTCAAGGAGGCACTAATGACTGAAAAACCAGAAAGTAAAGTCATCTTTTGGTCACTACGCCAAAAGTTTGTCGATAGCGATGATGATATTCCTGAAGATGCGCAACAAGTCATGTATTACTCACTCGCTATTGGGCACCACGTCGGTATGATTGATTGCTTGAATACTGAATTAATCTGTCCACTTAACGGTTATCAATCTTGGGTCGAAGCATTGCCCGAAGGCGAGGCTCGGCGCAAATTACAAGGTTTGATAACTTTTGGTGAAATCACAATCGACTCAACACATACCAATATGCTAGCACTTGCACTTGACCCATTCGCCAACGATATCACTTCACCTTATTGTGAATGGAGCCAAACATTGATCCGCTTATTAGGTGAGATTGAGCGAGAGCCTGCCATTTATTTGATTGTAAAGAGACGCCCATGAAAGAAAGTTCAGTACAGAATCTCATGCTTGCTGTAGGTAATAGTATGATGGGAGATGATGGTGCGGGACCGATGTTATTTGATTTAATGGAAAAAAATCCCATTGATGGCTGGATTGCTATCAATGGTGGAAGCAGTCCTGAAAATGCAGTTCATCAAATTAGAGCATTATCACCACAACGTTTATTAATCGTAGATGCCGCGGATATCTGCCTTGCGCCCGGTGAAATTCGAATTATTGACCCAGATGATATTGCTGAAATGTTCATAATGAGCACACATAATCTCCCATTGAACTTTTTGATAGATCAATTAAAAGAAGATATTGATGAGATTATTTTTCTTGGTATTCAACCTGATTTAGTTGGATTTTATATGCCAATGAATGAAAAAGTGATTACCGCAGTACATCAAGTTTATTCAGCACTGCCCAATTGGGAAGGATTAGGTGGATTTACACTACTTGATGGTGAATAACGTCTTGATGGCGAATAACGTCTCATTTTGCAAATGATAAAGCCGCGATAACTTCACTTTTTGTCGCTATCGCGGTCTCTTTTTTTAACCCTTGCCGTATAGAAAATAAGAGACATCATCTTCAACACTTTCCATTGCCATCAGTGCTTCTAGTGTATCTTTTGCTTCCTGTTCATCAATGATACTCATCGCAAATCCGACATGAACGAGCACCCATTTACCCAACATATCCAATGGATCGCCTTCACACACTAAAGCAATATTCACATCTCGTTTAACACCACAAACGTCAATTTGCGCATTTTCCATCGGGGAATCCCCTACTGCAACAATTTTACCGGGAATACCTAAACACATAACAAACTCCTGACTTAACAAGTCATCTATACGGCTTATTCAACTTCAATTTGTTTCACCTGCATGGCGTCACTGCTCTCGACTTGAATATTTTGGCTACCACATAAAGGGCAGCTTGTCGCAAATCCTGTGACGGTAACACTATTTAGGCAATCACGGCACCATGCCTTAGCAGGGATAGTCATGATATGTAACGTTGCCCCTGCTGCTAAAGTATCACGGCAAATAATATCGAAACAAAAATGTAATGCTGATTCTTCGATACAAGAAACTGAGCTTAACTCTAACCAAACCGCAGTGACACGCCGCGCATGATTTCGTTTTGCATGTTGTTCGATAATGTCGAAAGCACTTTGGCATAAAGCAACTTCATGCATAGTAAAATCCTTAAAATATCAAATCATTCGGTATTTCAAATGCAGCACGACGACGACGTTCTTTCACCATTTCATCAATTTTATTTCTATCGACTAAAATCAATGCTTCTGTTGGGCAGACTTCTACACAAGCAGGCCCCCCTTCTCGTGTATGGCATAAATCGCACTTATGAGCTTCCGCTCTATATTGTGCAACTGTATTCAGTGCTGTCACTTTTTGTGTAACCAAACGACTCACCACCTCCATCGTACCGTAAGGACAAGCAATAACGCAGGTTTTACAACCAATACATTTAGATTGATCAACATAAACAAAATCATATTTTCTACTGATTGCCCCATTAGGACAAACATTCGCGCACGGTGCATCTTCACATTGACGGCATACAACAGCCGTACTTACGCTATAGCCTTTTAATACATGGATACGTGGGAAAAATTCATCCTTGACCACAGTTTCAATACCCGTTTCTTGTTTTTGATGAGAAACAACACACGCCACTTCACAAGTATGACAGCCAATGCATTTTTTGGGGTCCGCAATGATGAATTTGTTCATCGAACTCTCCTGATTGATACAAAATGGTGCTACATCTAAATAATGACGAGTAGCCACCTATGAATAAGTATAAATAGGAATAAGCATGGATCGTGCCAAATTAATAATTTATTTAAATTCAGCTAAATCAGTAGATTAATAATAAAATTATTATGTTGAGGTTGCTTAATCGGAATATTCGTCATCTTCATCGACATTTTTGACGATAAACAATAATATCGCTATATAAATATTTATATTACCTATTTTGTTGCTATCAAAATAGGGGATTGGATCAAACTTAAATCAGACTGTGATATTTTTTTTCCGCAGACCTATTACAATATAACTATTAGGCAGTTTTATTTATAAAAGATAAATCAAAAAATATTTTAAGCTATTTTACATTGGAAATAATTTAAAGCGTATCTATCCGCTAATTTATTTGAGTTGCATGTCAGCAAAAATAGAACATTTGCTTTAACGTGTTCTAAACATATAAAAAACAGTGTCATCAACTCAAGCCTGCGGGTATTAGCTGCATTATGAATTATAAGGGGTTTTGAGTGGGCACGCCTGAAGACAACCAACATATACAGCATGAACGAGACCAATATAGAATATTGGTGGATATCACTAACTCCGTATTATCTCATTTAGAAATGGATGGATTAGTTGCTGAAGTTTCGCGTGAAATATATCGTTTTTTTGGTATTAGCCAAATAAGCGTTGCGTTATGTGATAATTATAGTTCTGCTGTTTATCGTTGTTATTCTAGTTATTATTCTCATTCAAAGTCTGTTGAAAAAACACAATATCATTTAAATGAATTACACCCAGATTTAGTTCAAGTTCTTGAGAATAATATTCCAATGCGATTAACACTCGATCCTAAAACTGAGGATCCTCTTTATCAGCATGTTTGTACTCAAGGTATGACGGAAACACTGTTATTGCCTTTAGCATTTAATCATAAACCACTTGGTGTTTTAATCCTCTCGCACGAAGATGATCATATTTTCACCGATGATAATAACAATTTACTTAAACAAATCGCTGCCAGATTTGCAATCGCTGTAGACAATGCCGCAGCTTACGGTGAAATCACCCGCCTAAAAGATAGCCTGAAAAATGAGAATTTATGGCTAAATGAACAGATCCACAAAATGGATAGCTTCAGTGATATTATCTATCAAAGCGAAGCAATGCGTAATGTGTTAGAACAAGTGGATTTAGTCGCAACAAGTGATAGTACAGTATTAATTTTAGGCGAAACAGGAACAGGGAAAGAGCTGATAGCTCGCGCTGTTCATCGATTGAGTGATCGCCATAATCGCGCCATGATCAAAATGAATTGTGCTGCCGTTCCTTCTGGATTACTCGAAAGTGATTTATTTGGTCATGATAAAGGGGCATTTACAGGCGCAACAACAACACATATTGGCCGTTTTGAAATGGCAGATAAAAGCACTCTATTTCTTGATGAAATAGGTGATATGCCATTAGAACTGCAACCTAAATTATTGCGAGTTTTGCAAGAAAGAGAAATTGAACGAATTGGTGGCAATAAAGTTATTCCTGTCGATGTTAGACTTATTGCTGCAACTAATCGTAACTTAAAATTAATGACAGATGATCGAGAGTTTCGTGAAGATCTTTATTATCGTTTAAATGTATTCCCTATTTATATTCCCGCATTACGCGAACGGACTGAAGATATTCCATTATTGGCAACTTACTTTACTCAAAAGATTGCCCAAAGAATGAATCGGAAAATTGATTGTATTCCTCGCGATGCACTTGAACAATTAACACTTTATCCTTGGCCGGGCAATGTTAGAGAGCTCGAAAATGTGATTGAACGTGCGGTTATTTTAACTCGAGGCAATACATTGAATATACAATTACATGAGTTAAATATTCCCAAACCTTCTCGACTTAAAAAAGCATTAGCCACACCAAGTTCAATTGAAAAGCATATGCAAACAAAGCCACCTGAAAGTGATGATGATGAAAGAGATAGAATTATTGCCGCATTAAAAGAGACAAATGGTGTTGTTGCTGGAGCAAGAGGGGCTGCAACACGTTTAGGGCTAAAACGAACAACACTATTATCTCGAATGCAACGTTTAGGTATTTCAGTCCAAGATTTATTTTAGTTTTACTGGATACTTATTCTGTTGGTTGCGAATACAGAAAACTTGGTGTTTACAATAATAAATAATAATAGAAATGAAATTTTGAAAAAATGATTTTTAGTTTCTCCATTAAAATTAACCATAAATATTTTAGAAAATAAGAGTGATATAGTTAAGTTACCAGTAGAGCTTAAACTTAATATAAAAAAGCCCCCAATAATTAACTATTCAATTATTGGGGAGCATTTATTTAACCATCAGCTTTTTCTATAACAATCAAACCAATCATTGAGTTCTAAGCACCTTCAGCTGCTTCGCGTAAACGACGTTTAATTGCCGTATATTCTTGAACAACATAGTGTTCCGCTTTTGGTTGATCTGCTATTGGTTCGACACGCACTGCACAATATTTATATTCTGGTGTTTTCGTTATTGGGCTGAGGTTTTCAGCCACTAACTCATTACAAGCCCCAATCCACCATTGGTAAGTCATATAAACAGCGCCTTTATTTGGTCGGTCACTGATATTAGCTCGGGTAATCACCTTACCTTGTCGTGAACAAACCCATACGAGTTCTTTATTTTTAATACCCAGTGCTTTTGCATCTTCGGTATTAATTTGAATAAAGCCAGGTTCATCCGCTAAGGCAGCCAATGCCTTACAGTTACCCGTCATTGAACGACATGAGTAGTGTCCAACTTCACGTACAGTAGCAAGAACCATTGGGTATTCTGCACTGACTTGGTCAATAGGTGGTCGCCAATCACAAGTAAAGAATTGCCCTTTACCATTTGGTGTATCAAATTGACCACCTTCATAAAGGTATTCTGTTCCTTCACTTTCCAAAGTACGACACGGCCATTGAATATAAGCAAGATCTGCCATTTTTTCGTATGTCGCGCCATAATAGAGAGGACAAAGTTCACGAAGCTCATCCCAAATCTCTTTGGTGTTGTTGTAATGCATCGGGTAGTCCATCGCCGTGGACATCAAGCTAATGATTTGCCAGTCAGTTTTTACATCACCAACAGGTTCTACTGCTTTATAAAAACGTTGGAAACCACGGTCAGCCGATGTATAAACACCTTCATGTTCACCCCATGATGTGGCAGGGAAAATAACATCCGCAATAGCGGCGGTTTTTGTCATAAAGATATCTTGAACAATCAATAGCTCTAACTTGTCGAAAGTCCGACGAATAGTGGCAAGATCAGGCTCAGTTTGTAGTGGATCTTCCCCCATGACATAGTGCGCTTTTAATACACCTTCATCGATAAAGTGAGGAACTTCACTAAGCGGAATACCATTTTCCTCTGGCATCTTTTCAATGCCCCAAAATTCAGCAAATTTCGCCAATGCTTCTTTATCATTAACGTATTGATAACCCGGTAATGTGTTAGGTAGCGCCCCCATATCACAAGCACCTTGTACGTTATTTTGACCACGTACAGGACCTACACCAACATTAGCCTTACCTAAATTACCAGTTAATAAAGCAAGACTTGTCAGTGATTGGACGGTTTCAACCCCTTGATAAAACTGAGTAACCCCCATTCCCCACAGAATTGTTGCTGTTTCAGCATTCGCATACATACGCGCTGTATTACGGATATCTTCAGCTTTAATTCCGGTTATTTCCTCGACAGATTCAGGTGTATAAGGTGCCACTAATGCACAATATTCATCGAATTTTTCAGTGTGTTCTTCAACAAAAGATTTGTCATACAGATTTTCTTCAATAATGACATACGCCAATGCATTCAATAGCGCAATATTAGAACCGTTCTTTAAAGGTAAATGAATATCGGCAATACGTGCTGTTTCAATATAACGGGGGTCACAAACAATAATCTGTGCGCCCTTTTCTTTGGCTCTTAAAATACGGCGAGCAACAATAGGATGTGAGTCTGCGGCATTATAACCGAAGACAAAAATACATTTAGTATCCTCAATTTCAACAATTGAGTTACTCATTGCGCCATTACCGACCGAACGCTGCAGACCTGCAACCGAAGGGCCGTGTCAGACACGCGCACAGCAGTCGATATTGTTACTACCGACAGCAGCACGAACAAATTTTTGCATAACGAAGTTAGCTTCATTACCGGGACCACGTGAAGACCCGGTCGTCATGATAGCCTTTGGACCATATTTTTCTTTAATCGCTAATAGGCGAGAGCTAGCAAATTCAATCGCTTCTTCCCAAGAAACAACCTCTAATTTGCCACCTCGTTGGCGGCGGATCATTGGATTTTTTAAACGTGGTGTTAGAATTTTTGTATCATGAATGAAGTCCCACCCGTAATAACCTTTCAGGCATAACTCCCCTTCATTGGTATGACCATCAGCACCTTCCGCACCAATGATCTTCCCGTTTTCAACCTTCAAGTAGATTTTGCAACCTGAGGCACAATACGGGCAGACTGTGATGACTTTTTCCATCAACATTGCTCCTATGTTTTCATTTAGCGGCAATGCCGCCTTATCCTCCTTATTAATGCAGGGTTTATGCCAGTTTTCACAGCATGACAAAAATTAATTATTTTATTATTTATCAATTAATTACTATTTATACCCATGCGTTTTATGACGATAAAATCGAAGGATTCGTCAAAAGTGTCGAAAAGCGGTTAATTGAGGGATCACTGAAGATATTGTGTTCATCTTCAGTGAGTTAATTTCATTGCGAATATAGAAGAGAAGTTATTATCTTAGCTAAAGTAAAAAATTAGCAAATACGCGGCAATGGCTCGCTATGCGGGAAATCTAATAACCGCGATGTTCCAAAAATCCCAACAAGCTTCACTTGCTTATTCTTTGTGACGCTGCCAATTGTTTTGGCATTCATGCCAAGAGGATGTTGATGTAATGCAGCCAATACCTGCTCTTCGGCTTCTGGTTTAACCACAATGACTAATTTACCTTCATTGGCAAAATTAAGCGGTTCTAAACCTAATAATTCGCAAACGCCTCGCACAGCAGAAGAAACGGGTAAATCAGCCTCATTCACTGAAATTCCACAGCCGCTTGCTTGAGCAAACTCATGCAATATTGCCGTTACTCCGCCACGCGTTGCATCTCGTAATGCTCGTACACCAGCAATTTCACGTAATGGGGCAATCAAAGGCGTGAGTACAGCACAGTCACTACTCAATTCAGCTTCAAGCCCTAGTTGTTCTCGAAGATTTAAAATAGTGGCACCGTGATCGCCTAATGTTCCACTGACAATCACTTTATCCTCAGGTTGAATTTGCTGTGCCCCCCAATGAATATGAGTTGGGATCACACCAATACCTGCCGTGTTGATAAAAATTTTATCCGCCGCACCACGTTGAACAACTTTGGTATCACCCGTCACGATTTCAACGCCAGCAGCGGAAGCTGTTGCTGCCATTGATTCAACAATAGTTTGTAACTTAGCTAACTCAAATCCTTCTTCCAAAATAAACCCGCAAGAAAGATATTTGGGAATTGCGCCACTCACAGCAACATCATTTACTGTACCGCAAACCGCTAATTTACCAATATTTCCCCCCGGAAAGAAAAGTGGATCAATCACATAGCTATCCGTGCTAAAAGCGAGTTGATCACCTAATGTTGTTAATTCTGCTAAGGATAGCCGAGCTTGATCTTCTCGTTCATTGAGTGCTTGGTTAGCAAAAGCCTGCAAAAATAGTTGCTCAATTAACTGCTGCATTGCTTGCCCGCCACTACCATGTGCCATTGTGACAACATCATTAGCATGAGAACTCATTTATGCCTCCCGGCGATATTGATAATAAGCAGCACAAGCGCCTTCAGAAGAGACCATCAACGCGCCAAATGCTGTTTGTGGCGTACAACGCTGACCAAATAATGGGCACTGACTTGGCTTACAGCGGCCAGTTAAAACATCACCGCAACGGGCTTGTGGATCATCAGAAACTTGATGAGGTTGCACATTAAAACGCAACTCAGCATCAAACGATTTATAATCATTAGTAAGTTGAACACCTGAATCAGCAATTTCACCAAGCCCGCGCCATTCACTGCTTGCCTTTAATTCAAAGACTTCATCTAATGCTTTCATTGCTAAAAGATTGCCACCATCTGCGACAATACGTTTATATTGGTTTTCAACAATACAACGTCTTTCAGCTATTTGATCAACCAACATGGCAATAGATTGCAAAATATCAAGTGGCTCAAAACCCGTCACAACTAAGGGTTTATTGAATTCATCAGTAATGAAACGATAAGGATAAGAACCAATGACCATGCTGACATGGCCTGGTGCTAAAAAGCCATCAATTCGCACATCAGGCTGCTCTAATAAGCTACGAAGCGTTGGAATAATGGTAATATGTTGGCAAAATACCGTGAAATTGTTTAAGTGGCGCAAACGCGCTTGCTGTAAGGTTAATGCCGTACTTGGCATGGTTGTTTCAAAACCAAGCCCAAAGAAAACCACTTCTCTGTCCGGATTTTGTTCTGCTAACGTCAAAGCGTCCAAAGGTGAATAAACGATGCGAACATCTGCGCCTCGGCGTTTAGCATCAAGCAATGAACCGTTTTTACCCGGAACACGCATCGCATCACCATAAGTACAAAAAATGACTTCAGGTCTTTCTGCAATTTCAATGCAACCATCAATGCGCCCCATTGGGAGCACACAAACGGGACAACCAGGCCCATGCACAAACTCAATTTCGGGTGGTAAAAGTTGGTCAATACCAAACTTGAAAATTGCATGAGTGTGCCCACCGCAAACTTCCATAAATTGTAATGGGCGTTGTTTTGCTCTAGGGATTAAAGCGATCCGCTGGCGAATATGATTGAGTAAAACTTTCGCTAAAGCTGGGTCACGAAATTCATCGACATACAGCATCTGTCGCTCCTGAATTTAACCCACTAAAATCACTGACTTGCTCTTCCAACTGGCTCATAGACATCAGCGCATCAAGTGTAGACTGGGCCTCTTCTTCATTGATGATACTCATTGCAAAACCAACATGAACAAGTACCCATTGACCTAATAATTCCGCTGTGTCACCTTCACAGATTAGCCCAATATTAATATCCCGCTTAACACCGCAGACATCAACTTGTGCTAATTGGTGAATGTCTTCACCAACAGCAACAATTTTTCCCGGAATACCTAAGCACATAGCTGTGCCTCAAGCCAAGTAAGCCATGTATCCATACCTTCACCACTTGTAGCTGAAACTTGAATAACTTTAATATCAGGATTAACGCGTTTTGCATAAGAAATGCATGCTTCGACGTCAAATTGCAAATAAGGGAGCAAATCGATTTTGTTTAAAATCATAATATCCGACGCCGCAAACATATGCGGATATTTAATCGGTTTATCTTCCCCTTCAGTGACAGATAAAATAGCAACTTTATGGCGTTCGCCTAAATCAAAACTTGCAGGGCATACCAAATTGCCCACATTTTCAATAAACAGTAAACTATTGTTTTCTAATCCTAAACGTTCCATTGCATCATGGATCATCTGCGCATCTAAATGGCAACCTTTGCCAGTATTGACTTGAATTGCAGGTACACCTGTTTCACGAATTCGCTGCGCATCATTCGTTGTTTGTTGATCACCTTCAATCACAGCACAATTGATTTTTTCACGTAAACGTAACAATGTTTCAGTTAAGAGTGTTGTTTTACCGGAGCCTGGGCTGGAAACAAAATTCAGCGCTAAGATATTTTTTTCATTAAATTCTTCGCGGTTATGTTCAGCAAGATGGTTATTTTTACCTAACACATCCATTTCAATTTGCAGCATACGTTTTTGGCTAATACCGGGTGCATGAGTTCCTGCTTCACCTTGACCATAATCTAAGTCATGATGCTCACCTGTAGGCTGGAAATTATTGTCTGGTACGGCGTAAACGTGTTTGTGTTTATGCTTGTGCTTATGTTTCTGCTTTTTTATTTTTTCATCATTAATCAAAGATGAGCCATATTGGTGATAATGATTATGCACATCACCTTGATGGTAGTAATGATTATGAACAATGACGGTTTGACCTTGCTGCTGATCATGCCCGTGATCACTATGATGATGGGCATGATGGTGATCGTGACCATCATCGTGACTATGGTGATGATGGTCGTGGCCATGATGATGCCCATGGTCGTGATGTTCATGATCGTGCGAATGATGATGATCATCACCTTCTATTTGACGTTCGCCTTCTCCACATCCACAAGTACTACACATAAGTTTCACTCCCGACGACAGGTTCTATAAATTATTTTAATAAATAATCAAAAAAATGGGTTGATGCACCTCAAAGTCAGTCATGATAATTATGATTAATTCGACTTATTTAGATGCTCTATTGATGAAAAAATCATTCAACTTCTAATTCCTTGATTTTTAAATGATCACCACCTTCAACCTTAAGATTTAACCCATGACATTTAGGGCAAGTTGAATGATATTCACTCACTTCAATCGCTTCGCTACAATCCCAGCACCACGCTTTTGCTGGCTGATAAGCAATGTGTAATTGGCATCCTTGCGCAACAGTTCCCTGACAAGCAATTTCAAAACAAAAACGAAAAGTGCTTTCCTCAACACAAGAAAGCGAGCCAATAGCTAGCCAGACCGCCGTCACTTTATTGACAGCATAGAGTTTGACTTGCTCTTCAATAATTTCTATTGCACTTTGACATAAAGACACTTCATGCATCTTTCCCCCCTAGATGGCGAGTAAATAACGCCCGCCGCTCTGGTGATCTAGGAACATTGGGATCAACAATAGGTAATGACAATAAAATACGTAAGCAATCATCCGCTAATTGCTGCCCTTGCTCGCGACTTAATGTTCTATCGAGTGGAGACATCAAGGAGCAAGCAAGGTATTGAGTCAGCTCATCTAATTCACCTACGGTATAAGTCATCTCACCATAAGGCAGTTTCAGCCCGATTTTGTCGCCTATAGTTCGATGCGGCCAATATTGATTAATGCCGGGTAGAATAATGGCACTCAGCATCCACGGCGTCACAACCACGCCTACCCACTGATTTTCAAATAACGTAAACTCACTCGCATAAATACACATACTAGGATGAAGAAATGAAAGGTCATGCATCTCGAGCTTGGAGACACGTTCGAATGCAGCTTGTACCAATGCTTGCGGATTTTGATCATACCCTTCAATATCATCTAACATGTTAATTCTCTTCTTTTTCAAGGATGTCTAAGCCTTCACTACGCAATACTTCAATCACTTTTTGTAGCGCAGGTTCAAGTGCCGCTTGCCCAACTTTTGTTAAACCAATTCGGGGTTCTAATGACTCAGGCACAATACCTACTAAAGTTAAACGTTGTGGAAATTCATCAGTGAGATGTAATGCAGAAAGCACATCTGATAAACCTAATTGATGAGGAGAAATTTTTCGAGTAAAAAGTGCCGGAACTTCATGATCTTTTAAGATTAAAATCGTACCGGCAGGTTGGCTAGACAGCACTACATCAGCAATAATTAAATGGTCACGATCTGCCATTGCACCAATCAATTCCATGCCTGCTGTGCCGCCATCTAAAACTTCAACACATTCAGGTAATTGATAACGCTTCTCCAACGCTTCAACAATGCGCACACCAATACCTTCATCACTCAATAAAATATTACCAACACCTAGAACTAAAATACGCATTACAGCACCTTAACCTTAGTGACCTCGGAACCTTCAGTATCAACAATATGTACAGCACAAGACATACACGGATCGAATGAGTGAATGGTTCGTACTACCTCAAGGGGTTTGGCAGGATCGGCAATAGTTGTTCCGACTAAAGCTTGCTCATACGGTCCCGGTTCATCATTAAAATTACGTGGGCCTGAATTCCAAGTTGAAGGAACAACTGCTTGGTAATTTTCAATTTTACCGTCTTTAATCACAACCCAATGTGACAACAACCCACGAGGAACCTCACCAAAACCCACACCTTTAATCACGGTATTTTCAGGGAAGTTAGGTTTAACAAATGTAGTCACATCACCTTTACCAACATTCTCAACTAATGCTTGCCATTGGATAGATAATGATTCATTTAATACGCAGCAACGCACACTGCGACCAATAATACGGCCCAATGTAGAATGCAGTTGATCAGTACTAATGCTATTGCCTGTTAGGGTTTGATAAAGACTAACGACGTCATTGAAATGTTTTTCTGTTGGCTCATGTTTTGCAGCAAGTTTGCACAGCAAGTCAGCTAGTGGACCCACTTCAACGGTTTTATCATAGAAAGTCGGTGCTTTAACCCACGAATATTTACCATCATCATCCCAGCCAGTATAGTCAGGATTTGTCGTCCCTTCCCATGGCGCTTGTGGTTCATTCTCTTTGTACCATGCATGTTTACTGCTTTCTTTAATGCCATTAATCACATACTCATCTGTATGACTGGTAATAGGCCGATAAGTACTAAAATCACCATTTTCAAGATAACCACCCGGTAACAAGAAACTGCCATTTTTCCCATCCATAGGTAGCTCAGGCATACACATATAATGTTTTGCACCACAGCCCATTCCCAGCCATTCAGGATAGCCGGCAGCAATGACGGCGGTGTCAATCTTGTAAACTTGTTCAATAAAATCACTTAGGCGATCAATAAATGATTTCACATACATTAATCGTTCAAGGTTTAATACCGCAATTCCATCAAGATTAATAGGATTAGCAACACCACCGACAGCTAAATTTTGAATATGAGGTGTTTTCCCCCCTAATAACGCCACTATACGGTTTGCATCACGCTGACATTCTAAGGCTTGTAGATAATGTGCAACTGCAATCAAATTCACTTCTGGCGAGAGCTTCATCGCAGGATGCCCCCAATAGCCATTAGCAAAAATACCGAGTTGCCCACTTGCCACCAGTTTTTTTATTTTATCTTGTACCCGTGTGAACTCTTCTGGGCTATTCAATGGCCATGTTGAGATACCTTGTAATATTTCAGCCGCTTTATTGGGATCAGCATTTAGGGCGGAAGTAATATCAACCCAATCTAATGCAGATAATTGATAAAAATGAACAATATGGTCTTGGATTGTATGTGCCGCTAAAATCATATTACGGATATATTGTGCATTTACGGGCACATCAATATTCAGTGCACTTTCAATCGCTCGGACAGAAATAATGCCGTGTACAGTTGTACACACACCACAAATACGCTGCATGATCATCCAAGCATCACGCGCATCTTTACCTTTGACGATTTCTTCCATTCCGCGCCACATCGTACCGGAAGCCCACGCTTTAGTGACTTTTCCATTTTCAATTTCGCAATCAATGCGTAAATGGCCTTCAATACGAGTGACCGGATCAATTGTTATACGTTGGCTCATGCTTTACCTCGGGCCGGAGAATGATTCGAATGAGAGTTTTTTAATGCTGGAATAACAGGTAATAAGCGGATCAATAAGATATAAGCGCATATCTCAACCGCCACAAACCCGACAGAAATCAAAATTTCTTCTGTTGTTGGGAAGTAGTGATATCCATCCCCGGGATTGAGTGCAACAAGTGAATAGTTCATCCGCCACAAGCCCGCGCCTAATAACAAACTTAGGCCACAGATATACAGCCAGCGTGGGTCTTGTCGTAAAGACGCAACGCGAAAAATAACCAGAGGAAAAGCAAGTAATATCGTTTCAATCCAAAATAAGATTGAATAGAAATCGAGTGACATCACATTGTGCATTTTTCCGTGATAAATCAATTCACCGAAACGACAGACTAAAAATATGACGAGAAAAACCTGAAGAATGTACGTCAAGCGAACAAAGAGTGGTCTTTCATCGGCACCTTGACCTCTTAAGGCTACTTGCAGCAAAGAACCTTCAAAAATTAAAATAGAAAAGCCCAAGATAAAAGCCGTTAACAATGAAAAGAGCGGTAACATTTCATAGCTTTGCCAGATGGGGTGCACTTTATAACCGGCAACTATCATCAATGATCCCATTGAAGATTGGTGCATCATTGGTAATAATGCTCCAAGTGCAATGATAATAAACATCACTTTATTCAAGCGTTTTAATGAGACTTTCCAACCAAATCTTTCACATAAAGCAGGGGCAAACTCTAGAGCCATTATCCCGATATAAATTGTCATACAGACTGCGGTTTCAAATAATACTGAGTTAGTATTGAAATATTCGGGGATAAAGAAATAAGGCAAATTCCAGTAGCGACCAACATCAATCGTAATTGACAAGCCACCAAGGGAATAACCAAATAAACTGGCTAATAATGCAGATCGTACTAATGGGTGATACTCACCTCGATTACAAACATAGACCGCCCATGCTAACGCCCAGCCACCACAAGCGAAACCTGTAGCAACTAACAAGTCAAAAGAGATCCAAATTCCCCAAGGATAACCACCATTTAAATCAGATACGGAAGCTAACCCAAAAATCAGTCTCTTAATAATCAAAAATACACATATCAGAACAAATGGACCAAAAACTATCACAGGCCAACTCACTAACCGCCCACCAAGTGGCTGTTCTTTATGATGCGTCGTCATGATGATCGTCTCCTTTATTCTTATCTTTCTTGGTATTACGATGCACTAAGAAACTCAAACCCGCTAAGGCGGCCAGAGGCAAGATCATTCCTTTATATAAAGTGTGTTGGATATGTTCAGAACGCGCCCCTGTAGAAAGTTGTTCCAATTCAGGTAAACCAAGATTTTGATAAGGCACACCAGATAAAACCATCACCTGTGTTCCGCCTCCTTCAAGCTCACCATAAACATGCATTTCATATTTTGGTACTTGGGCTAAATTCGGGTCGTTACTGTGTAATGTTTGCCGCGGATAGGGATATTCACTCCCTGCTTTAAGTTCTAAACGTTTTTGGGCTTCAGTTAATAGCTCCTCACGAGTACCAAAAATAACAGCACCTGTAGGACACACTTCAACACATCCCGGCAAACCCCCTTTATCTAAACGCTCTACACCTTTTTGATTACATAACTCACATTTATGAATTGCACCAAACTTGTCATTGTATGCATATTTCGGAACATTAAATGGGCAAGCAACCATACAATAACGGCACCCCGTACAAATGCTGGCGTCATAATGTACAATGCCTGTTTTAGGATCTTTGGTGAGTGCTGAGACGGGACAAACTGAAACGCAGTTAGGATCAACACAGTGCATACACTGTTTTTTGATATAGGCATAACCCTCTTTTTCTTGGTCTTTATGAATACCTTTGCCACTACTCCAAACTTGAATAATATTATTGGTATAGGGCGTTAGTTTATCGTTATTTGACCAAGTTTTTTCGCCAACGGGGTTAAGCTCCGTACTATTGATCTCTTGGCATTTAGCCACACAAGCTTGACACCCAACACACAAGGTTGAGTCATAAAGCATGCCGAGAGAATTGGGGATAGGCGGTCTATTTTTTGCCTCAGCAAAACTCGTCGAGGAAGTTCCCGCTAATAGCATCCCTCCCGCTGAGATTTTAAGGAAATTTCGTCTATTCACGGTTATTCTCCCCGTGAGTCTTGATCATTCTGCCGTTTTTGCCGTCCTAATTCACGAACAGCCATGACACTGACACCTGCAACCAACCCAACTACACCACCAATTAAACCTATAGCTGTTGAGGAAATAGTGCCACCTTCACGGTTATTGAGGTCTGGCTTATCAACCCTAGGTGTTGGGTTTTCCACATTGGCAAGCTGGTGGATACCTTTATGGAATCCAACATTTTCCTCATTACAGCCATAACATGGGTGACCAATAGCAACCGGCCAAACACCGCCGACATCACAAAATTGCAATGTAGAGCAGTTACCGTAAGTCTCTGGGCCTTTACAACCTAAATGGTATAAACACCAACCTTGACGATGACCTTCATCACCAAATTCTTTCGCGAAACGGCCGGCATCAAAGTGCGGACGTCGTTCACAATGTTCATGAATAAGACGACCATAAGCAAATAATGGACGATTTTTGCTATCCAGTTTTGGTGCAGTATTGAACGTAATAATATGCGCCACTGTTGCTAAGAAGTTATGTGGATTTGGTGGACAACCCGGAATGTTAATCACAGTTTTATCGGTAATGACTTCATTCAAGCCTACCGCCCCAGTTGGGTTACTCCCCGCAGCGGCGACACCACCCCAAGAAGCACATGACCCAATGGCAATAACAGCAGCAGCATGTTCGGCAACTTCACGAATATGCTCAACAATTGGCTTACCTGCAACCATGCAGTAAATACCGTTATCTTTTAGTGGGATAGAACCATCAACAACAAGAACATATTTTCCTTTGTATTTCTCAATCGCATTATGTTTATTCTGCTCAACTTGTTCTCCAAAAGCCGCAGATAACACTTCATGATATTCAAGCGAAATAGTATCAAGGATAAGATTTTCAAGCGTTGGGTGCGTTGCGCATAATAATGATTCTGTACAACCTGTGCATTCTTGTGCACCAATCCAAATTACAGGAGGGCGCCCTGGATCACTCACTGCATCTGCCATTTGTGCCGCAGCTTTACTGCTTAAACCCATTGTTGCTGCCAGTGCAGTGCATAATTTCATAAAATCACGACGACTAATGCCGTGAGGAGAAATAATAGTATTCTCTCCAGCCATTCGATTTTCCTATTATATTATTATGAGAACCTCAATATATGAAAATAATCCTATTCCTCATTTATTTTAATCAATTGATCTTCATCAACAGGAAAGATAATAAATATAAAAATTTATATAACTGATAGAAGAAACGATTCAGCATAATAATTAAAGCAAAACGGTTTACATCATAAATCAATATTAAAAATCAAATTATAAATAAGAAAGAATAAAGATAATAAAATAAAAACAATGAGTTAAATATTATCACACTCTACATCAATTTATCCATACCATCATTTATTTAAAAAATGATATAGAACAATAAAATTAAAATCAGTAAATAAGAATCAATATCAAAATAATAAAAGTCTCATTAAATAATAAAGCTAAATATATATACTTAGAGTTATACAATTAAAATAATGATAAGAAATAGATCAATATATTGAGTAATATAAACTCGTGATTTACTGCTTAATAAATTTTGCAGCGGTAATAATCGCTTGCCCCAATGCTAACCCACCATCTCCCATAGGAAGCTGATGAGCATGAAGAACCTCTAAAGGTTGTAATTTTTCAATAATAAGGTTTCTCAATAGCTGATTATGCATCACGCCACCAGAGAGAACGATACGATTAATATGATATTGTTCAGCAAATTTATGTGCTAAATCTGCAAAACCTTGCGCTAATGCTTGATGAAAAGCCATCGCTCGTTGTTCAATCAGTGCCTGATAATTAATCCATTGCTGCCAAAATGTCACTAAATCAAGAGTCTGCCCAACAACAGGTAACGTCACGGGATGCTCATAATCTTTACAATCTAAAGCCAGTGCTTCAAGCTGACAAGCAGCCTCACCTTCCCAACTTGTCTCTTGCGGGCAGATACCCAATGCAGCGGCAACCGCATCAAAGAGGCGCCCAGCAGAAGAGGCTAAAGGGGAGTTAATTTTTGATCAACCATCTTTTGCATAATATGGCAAGGATAAGGCGCTAACGCATCCGCAATATCCTGCTGCTGCCAATTAGGTAAAAAATGATGTAAATGAGCAAATAAATTACGCCAAGGTTGACGAGAAGCCATATTACCGCCCGGCATAGCAACAGCGGGTAATCCGCCTAAATATTGGCTAGAGGTATAATCAATTAATAAACATTCACCGCCCCATAAACGGTTATCATCGCCATAACCTAGACCATCTAGTGCTAATCCAATGACTTTTTCATCCCCTAAAGGAATACCATGTTCAACCATTGCAGCTGCAATATGGGCATGATGATGCTGAATATATTCAACAGGAATATTTGATTGAGATGATAATTGTTGAGCATATTGATGACTGATATAACTTGGATGCATATCCGCTGCAATAATAGCAGGTGTAAAACGATAGATTGATTTAAATAGTTGAATTGTCTTTTGATATTGGTGGAAAATATCAATATCTTCAAGATCACCAAAATGCTGGCTGATAACGGCATTTTTGTCGCGTAATAAGCAAAATGTATTTTTTAAATCTGCCCCTAGTGCCAATATTGATGGTGATTGCTCAAAACCTGCGGGTAATTCAATTGCATCTGGCACATAGCCTCTGGCACGGCGAAGCATTTCAGCTTGTCCAGCATCATAACGTACCAATGAATCATCAGCGCGTTGAATAATATCTCTATTATGCATAAGCCACACATCAGCAATATCCGCTAAATCAGTCAGCGCTTCCTCATTTGTTAAAGCTGGCGGTTTACCGGAAGCATTTCCTGAAGTCATAATTAATGGGCGCTTTATTGCATCCATAAGTAAAATTTGTAATGGATTTGATGGCAACATAATTCCCAATTCACGTAAATTAGGAGCAATTTCTCGACTTAATTGACTATTTTCCCACTGTTTTAATAACACAATTGGCGCTGCGCTACTTTTTAATAACGCACGTAAACCATCACAAATGTTAACACCTTGTTCATTTAGCCATTCAAGCGATGGGATCATCACCGCAAAAGGTTTTGTTGGGCGATTTTTACGCTGGCGTAACTGTCTAATAGCGTCATCATTTGTGGCATCACAGGCGAGATGAAAGCCGCCTAATCCTTTAATCGCAACAACATCACCTTGTAAGATCCGAGCAACGGTTTCTGTTAATGCCACTTGTTCAATCGCTAACATTCTCCCTGTATTATCATAAAGTTTAATTTGCGGGCCACAATCTGGGCAGGCATTAGGCTGGGCATGAAATCGGCGGTCGGCGGGTGATTCATATTCTTGTAAGCAATTAGGGCACAACAAAAAATCAGCCATTGCTGTATTAGGCCTGTCATAAGGCATTTGCCGAATAATGGTAAAGCGCGGGCCACAATGGGTACAATTTGTGAAAGGATAATGAAATCTGCGGTTATTTGGCTCCAATAGGTCACGCTGACAAGCACTACACGTCGCGGCATCTGGTATAACTTGTGTATCCATACGCCCCGTTCCGCTATGACGAATGGTAAAACGGTCTGGAGATTGCGCCCACTCATGAGGCTGTGATTGAATGCTATCAATATGCGCTAAAGGTGGGCAATGTTGGTGCAACAAACGGGTAAATTCACGAATATCAGCATCCGCAAGCAACCTCACTAATACGCCTTCTCCATCATTGCAAACATCCCCATTCAATCCACATTGATGAGCAAGTTGCCATACATAAGGGCGAAAACCAACACCTTGCACTTTTCCTTTAATCCGAAGTTGTATTCCTTTGGTCACTGGCGCCCCCACGTATTATTTTTACAACAATATTTACGCCACTTAATGAATAATGCTTAAGTTCAGATCAAAAAAATGGAAGATAGCGTAAAGCATTGGAGAGATCACTTCTGTATCTTGCCATTTTGCAGAATAAACTTCACTTTGCCTTGCCAAAATTCAGCCAAAAAAATGTCATCAGGTTGGGTAATACCTTGCGCTTTCATCTGTTCCTTTAGCCAATCTTCATCTTTTTCTATTGAAGCCAGTTCACTCGTTCTTGCCACTCCATCTTTCATAATAATGACAGATGGCATATTGGTAGGATCACAAATAACCGTCAGTTGCCCATCGGGTTCAATCTGCGCATAATAAATTTCTTGAAAAGAATGAATACCTTGCGCATGAATTCGCGAGGAGATATTTAAAATATCTATTTTATTTCTTTTTGACAAAATATTGTCCATAATAAAGTTGCCTTTATGAATAATAGGGATTGGGTTCCCTATCGCAACATTACGGAAAAAATTGAATTTTTTTGTCAAATAATTTAGTGACGAAATGAAGCAAACACCGATAATAAGCAAGGTAATATATTGTTGTAATGGAATCGTATCACTATAAATTACACCGCCAATAATCCCCCCCAAAACAAAGTTACCAATAAAATCAATCGGTGTCATTTGTGATAATTGGGTTTTACCTGAAATATTCATATGTATTATAACAATAGCAAAACCGATTAAAAATTTAACAATAACAAGTAAATAGTAATAATTCATATTATATTTCCCTAAGCATCCCTTTCAGTAAATAATTTAAATTACATTTTAATAACAAACGAAACTATTTTTAAGCCTGCTTAGTCACATAAGAGCTGTACTTTCAATTAGCAAAAGAGAACCCAGTTTATTTGAGTAGTATTAAAATATCATATAGATCAAAAAGTAAATATTGATATGAGTCATTAAATTGAACTACATTTTAAGAATATTACTATGACAGTTTTATGAACACTTTATTTTCAATTAATGCAAATATGAGTTATATTTAAGTATGTGTATTGTTTTAAATTAGCGCTCAAATAATTCATAAGCCTAGGTTTGATAGCAGGAATGACCAATAATATTGTCATCGTTAAGTTATTCAGAAATGCTATTTTATCAATTCGTATCGACAGCAGTAATTTATAATTTGGCAAAAATATGTTTCAATAATGAAACTAAACCATTACCACATCATTATGAAGGAAATATCTATGAAAAAGAAAATATTAGGTTCTCTTATTCTAGCTGGTATTATCGCAATGGCAGCGGGTTGTGACGACTCTTCAAAAACAGATAAAACCGTAAAGCAAGTCGAAGAGCAAGCTGAACAACTAAAAGATGCGGGTAAACAAAAAGCAGCTGAGATTACAGATGGTGCTAAAGAAAAAGCAACAGAACTCACTGACAGCGCAAAAGAAAAAGCGGATGAAATTGAGAAAAAAAGTGCTGAAAAAGCCGATGAATTAGCCGATAAAGCAAAAGACTTAAAAGAGAGCACTGAGAAAAAAGCAGAGGAACTGACCGACTCTGCAAAAGAAAAAACGGCTGAATTAAATGATAAAGCCGCTGAAAAAGCCGATGAGATATCCGCTAAAGCAAAAGAGCTAAAAGAAAATACTGAGAAAAAAGCAGAAGAATTCTCTGAATCAGCAAAAGATAAAACTGCCGAGTTATCTGATAAAGCATCTGAAAAATCACAAGAAATAAAAACTGATGCCATTGATAAGGCAGATGATCTCGCCACTGATTTAAAAGATAAAACTGATAAACTAAAATCAGAAAATAAATAATATTACTCGTCATAACTCTATGACTTATTTATAAAATATCCTTCATATTAAGTGAAGGATATTTTATCCTCAATAAATTTAATAAGCTTGAATTTATTTTTTCTACCCAATATAGATAATAATCGACGTTTTTTTATACGGAGTGAAGATTATGGCTACAGGTTGGGCAAATGAAAATGCGGTACAAGAACAAATTGATGCAACTTTAGATGATGCAATCGCTAAAGCGCGTAGCCAATTACATTCAGGTGAAAGTCTGCAATTTTGTGAAGAATGTGGAGATGAGATTCCGATTGCTCGTCGCCAAGCACTTCTTGGTGTAAGACTTTGCGTTACATGTCAAAATAATCTTGATAAGAAAAATACAGCATTCAGTGGCTATAATCGTCGAGGAAGTAAAGACAGTCAGTTAAGATAATAATTAAATTAAATCAGCTATTAAATTTAAATCAATAAAATGTTATTTCTATTATTACAATCGCAAGAATAAACTCAATAACATAATTGTTATTCTTAATTCTCGATAGAAAATTCCCAATCTTACAAATAATATCCGCTTTTATTTATCGCTTATTATTTCCCTTTAATTAATTCGACATTTAATCACATAGAAAATAATGAAAAATTGCACCTTAACAAAGCCATTCTGATTAAGGTGCGATGAGTAAAACGTATTGACGGATAAAATAAAAGGGTTACGCGCTCTCTTTTTTATCCATAATATGGCTGTAATCTGGGCTTTCTAAAGCAATCAATTCATCAAGTAGCTCTGTTAGGCGTTGCATTTTTTCATGGGAAAAAGCTTGCTCAATTTTTTGATAACCTTCTTCTACTTCTTGACGTGCTTTATCATACAGCGTTTGCCCACTCGGCGTCAGAGAAACATAAAGTTTACGTTGATCATTGAGTGGTTTTAAACGGAATATCAGCCCTTCTCTCTCCATTCTTGTCAAAATGCCGGTTAAACTTGGGCGCAAAATGCAGGTTTGAACTGACAACTCATGAAAATCAATAGAGCGCTTGTCAGCAAGCACCCGAATAATACGCCATTGCTGTTCAGTCAAATTATATGACTTTAGAATAGGACGAAAGAACCCCATTGCGGTCTCTCTTGCCTGCAATAATGCAATTGTTAATGATTCATGCATAAGTTTCAAACTCACCACTCTTAATGTTATTTAAGACAAATAATCCATATTACTCAATGCGTTGTGCCTATACAACGCAAGTCCTTTCCTAGCAATAGTTAAATATTTATTAACTTATCATTAAGGTTAGCACGGTATATAACAATCACAAAGAAAAACCACAATATATTAATGAGTAAATAATTAATTTTCACAACACAAAGTTAATAAAAAGTTACATAAAAAAACAATGAAAAATATTAATATACTGAATAACAAAGAATTACATTACACTCAAATGAATATGTTAAAGAGATCACAATTAAAATTAACAATTACGTTACCCTATTGCTAAATCATAATTTATACATTATTAATATGTTAATGAAGATTTGAATCATCGTTTCTCTAATAAGGAGTTGTCAATGAAAGGCACTGTTTTTGCCGTTGCTCTCAACCATCAAAGCCAAGTTACTCACTGGCATGATGCCTTCGAGCAAGCCCCTTATAAAACCCCACCTAAAACACCGGTATGGTTTATTAAGCCACGTAACACACTCATTCATTCAGGTGACAATATCTTGCATCCTGAAGGTGAAAAGGTTCTAAGTGGTGCAACACTGGCACTTATTATTGGTAAAGATGCTAGCAAGGTCAGCAAAGCAGATGCACATCAATATATAGCAGGCTATGCATTAGCGAATGAAGTTAGTCTGCCTGAAGATTCTTTTTATCGTCCTGCAATTAAAGCTAAATGCTGCGATAGTTTTTGCCCTATTGGCGAAATAGTAAAAACATCTCTCACTAGCCCTGTCGATATCATCACGCTTATCAATGGAAAAGAAGTTGATCGTTGGTCAACGAAAGATCTTGTTCGCGATGCAGATGATTTAGTTGCCGCACTGAGTGAATTTGCCACATTAAAAGCTGGCGATGTGATCCTTATGGGCACCCCGCACCAACGTGTAACCATCCAGCCTGGAGATGATGTCGCTATTCAAGCCACAGGTTTCCCTACTCTCACTAATCACGTTGTTGCGGCTGGAGGAAAATAAAAATGAAACAGGCCAAAATTCGTTATCAGGGTACAGAGTATTCAGTCACTGTTGGTGATAATGAAGAAATTACACTGCCAAATGGACAAATAATTGCAGGTGATGATGCTGCCGTTGAATGGTTACCCCCCGTGAGAGGAACCTTATTCGCGCTAGGTTTAAACTATGCAGATCATGCCACTGAATTAGATTTTAAGCCACCTGAAGAACCGCTGATTTTTATCAAAGCAGATAATACGTTAACAGGTCATCGCCAAGTTTCGGTTCGCCCTGATAATGTTGACTATATGCATTATGAGTCAGAATTAGTTGTCGTTATAGGTAAAACCGCTCATAAAGTTTCTCAAGAAGATGCCATGGATTATGTGGCTGGTTACACCGTTTGTAACGACTATGCTATCCGAGACTACTTAGAAAATTACTACCGCCCTAATCTACGAGTCAAAAGCCGCGATACTTTAACCCCTATTGGACCGTGGATTATTGATAAAGAGCAGGTAAAAGATCCGCACAATCTTGCTCTTTATACTTATGTTAATGGCGAGCTACGTCAAAAAGGCACAACGGCTGATCTGATTTTTAATATTCCATTTTTAATCTCTTATTTAAGCGATTTTATGACACTTCAACCTGGTGACATGATTGCAACAGGCACCCCAAAAGGGCTTTCAGATGTCGTTCCTGGTGATGAAGTTATTGTTGAAGTTGAAGGTGTCGGCAGGCTCATTAACCGAATTGTCAGCGAAAAAGAATATGAGGAATGTAAGTAATGACTAAGATTAACCATTGGATCAATGGCAAAAATGTTGCTAGTAAAGAATATTTCGAAACCACCAGCCCTGCCACTGGTGAAGTCCTTGCTGAAGTTGCTTCTGGCGGACAAGATGAGATCAACCAAGCGGTTGCCGCAGCAAAAGAAGCTTTTCCAAAATGGGCAAATACACCAATGAAAGAGCGTGCACGTTTGATGCGCCGTCTTGGTGAGCTCATTGATGAAAACGTTCCACAAATTGCTGAAATGGAAACCCAAGATACAGGATTACCGATTCATCAAACCAAAAATGTCTTGATCCCAAGAGCATCACATAACTTTGAATTTTTTGCTGAAATTTGCCAACAAATGAATGGGCGTACTTATCCTGTCGACGACAAGATGATGAACTATACCTTAGTTCAACCTGTTGGTGTTTGCGCATTAATTTCCCCATGGAATGTGCCGTTTATGACCGCAACATGGAAAACAGCACCTTGCTTAGCGCTTGGTAACACTGCTGTTTTAAAAATGTCTGAGCTATCTCCACTGTCTGCCAACCGCTTAGGTGAATTAGCTCTTGAAGCAGGTATTCCAGCAGGCGTGCTCAATGTGGTGCAAGGTTATGGAAGCACTGCCGGTGATGCTCTCGTTAAACATAATGATGTCAGAGCCGTTTCGTTTACTGGCGGCACAGCAACTGGCCGCATGATCATGCAAAATGCAGGCTTGAAAAAATATTCAATGGAATTGGGTGGGAAATCCCCCGTTTTGATATTTGAAGATGCGGATATTGAACGAGCACTTGATGCTGCTTTATTTACCATTTTCTCTATTAATGGTGAACGTTGTACCGCCGGCTCCCGAATTTTTATCCAAGAGAGCATTTATCCAGAATTTGTAAAACGTTTTGCAGAACGTGCAAACCGTCTGATTGTAGGTGACCCGACTGATCCTAAAACACAAGTTGGTGCACTAATCAGCCAGCAACATTGGGATAAAGTTTCCGGTTATATCCGCCTTGGTATTGAAGAAGGTGCAACACTGCTAGCTGGTGGCCCAGACAAACCCACTGATCTACCTGATCACCTGAAAAATGGCAACTTCCTGCGTCCAACCGTTTTGGCTGATGTCGATAACCGTATGCGTGTTGCTCAAGAAGAGATCTTCGGACCTGTTGCCTGTCTGATCCCATTCAAATCAGAAGAAGATGGTCTGCGTATGGCGAATGATATTGAATATGGTCTTGCATCTTATATTTGGACACAAGATGTCAGCAAGATCCTCAGATTATCTCGCAATATTGAAGCCGGTATGGTGTTTGTTAACACACAAAACGTACGCGATTTGCGCCAACCATTTGGCGGCGTAAAAGCGTCGGGTGTTGGCCGTGAAGGCGGTGAATATAGCTTTGAAGTATTTGCTGAAATGAAGAATGTTTGTATCTCCTTTGGTGATCACAACATTCCTCGTTGGGGCGTTTAATTTTGTTGTCTTGCTGGTGAAAAATAGTTCACCAGCGCTCTATCGCTGAAAAGGTACAGTGCGGTATCAATGAATACGAAAAGCACAGGCTCAGCAGAGACTTAATTCAGCACTTACAAATTTATTTGCTAATACAGCAATGAAAAGAGATGAGGATTTATGGGTAAATTAGTACTCGCAGCCAAAATAACGCATGTCCCTTCCATGTATTTATCTGAATTACCGGGTAAACATTATGGCTGCCGCCAATCAGCGATTGATGGACATAAAGAAATTAGCCGCCGTTGCCGTGAACTCGGCGTCGATACTGTCATTGTTTTTGATACACACTGGCTTGTTAACAGTGCATATCACATCAACTGTGCTGATCATTTTAAAGGGATCTATACCAGTAATGAGCTACCACATTTTATCCGCGATATGGAATATGAATATGATGGTAACTCAGAATTAGGCAGAATGATTGGTGAAGAAGCACGAAAACTCGGTGTTCGCGCTCAATCACATGAAATTCCAAGTCTAACATTAGAATATGCCACCTTAGTTCCTATGCGTTATATGAATAGTGATCGCCATTTTAAAGTGATCTCTATTTCAGCATTCTGCACATCTCATAGTTTTGATGATAGCCGCAAACTGGGTGAAGCTGTATTAACGGCCATTGAGAAATATGACGGGACTGTCGCTGTTCTTGCTAGCGGATCTTTATCACACCGTTTTATTGATGATCAACGTGCAGAAGAAGGCATGAACAATTATACCCGAGAATTCGATGAGCAAATGGATAAACGCGTCGTCAAACTTTGGCGTGAAGGTCGTTTTGATGAATTCTGTAAAATGTTGCCTGAATATGCGGATTATTGTTACGGCGAAGGGGACATGCACGACACCGTGATGTTGCTTGGCATGTTGGGCTGGGATAAATACGCTGAAAAAGTCGAAGTATTGACCGATTTATTTGCAAGTTCAGGAACGGGACAAATCAACGCAATTTTCCCTGTACCAAGCTATATCGCCGATAAACAAAAAGCTAACGCGTAAATTTAAGGAACTGTTATGCCTCACTTTATTGCAGAGTGTACAGAAAACATACGTGAAGAAGCTAAGTTACCTGAGC
This sequence comes from Providencia sneebia DSM 19967, assembly GCF_000314895.2. Taxonomy (GTDB): domain Bacteria; phylum Pseudomonadota; class Gammaproteobacteria; order Enterobacterales; family Enterobacteriaceae; genus Providencia; species Providencia sneebia. The sequence continues at coordinate 3,503,062 of NZ_CM001773.1, forward strand.
TATTTTCCAAGGTGAATCAAGCTTTGGCTAATACCGGCATTTTTCCATTAGGCGGCATTCGTAGCCGTGCAATTTGGCTAGACACTTGGCAAATGGCAGATGGAAAACAGGATTATGCCTTTGTGCATATGACACTCAAAATTGGTTCTGGTCGTTCTTTGGAAGAGAGGCAAAAAACAGGTGAACTGCTCTTTGCACTAATCAAGGAACATTTTTCCGCGTTAATGGAACAGCGCTATTTTGCGATTTCATTCACGATGGAAGAGCTAGATCCTATTTTGAATTATAAGCAAAACAATATTCACGCGCTGTTTAAGTAAGGAAAAGAGATGCCAACTGCATTCGATAAACAGATCCCTCTTTGGCTGATCCCATTATTAGGATCATTAGTTGCCTTTGGACCATTATCGATAGATATGTACCTGCCTGCATTGCCGCAAATGGGGTTAGATCTTCATGCGAGCCAAGGACAAATGCAGTTTACATTAGGTGCATTTTTTGCAGGGTTTTGTGTTGGCATGTTGTTCTACGGGCCGCTTAGTGACATTTTAGGTCGTCGAAAAATGTTGTTAAGCGGGCTCACTATTTTTACTTTAGCAAGTTTACTGTGTACTCAAGCAACCAGTGCTGAAGCATTGATCTCTTTTCGCGCGCTACAAGCTTTTGGTAGTGGCGCGGCGATTGTGATGGCTAGAGCTATCGCACGGGACGTTTATACTGCGAGTGAACTCCCTAAAGTACTTTCATTAATGACATTAGTTACCATGATAGCGCCTTTAATCGCGCCATTGCTTGGTGGTTTCTTATTAATTCATTTTCAATGGCAAGCCATTTTCTATCTTCTCGCAGTAATAGGTTTATGTTCAGTCGCAAGCATTTTCTTTTTGCTGCCTGAAACACTTGAACAGAAACAAGATGCTAAAAATTTACTGGGAACAACTTTTCATAATTACGCCCAAGTATTAACGGATAGAGAAGCAATGACCATTATCGGCACAATGGCTTTCTCTTTTGCCGGCATGTTTGCTTTCATTAGCGGCTCACCGTTTGTTTACATCAATTATTTCAATGTATCGGAACAATACTACGGCTTACTCTTTGGCTGTAATATTCTCGGTATGATAGTTGTATTGTTGCTCAATGTTAGACTCCTCAAAGTGTACAGTCTAAATCGTATATTATGCATACAAAGTGGTGCTCAATTATTATTTGGGTTATTACTCTTAATTTTCTATCAGCAAAGCTTACCTATTATTGTTATTCTGGTTGTTCTGTTTCTATCGATGGTAAATGCCATTGGTACAAACAGTTTGTCACTGTTATTGCAACATCGTGGAAAAATCGCAGGTAGTGCCAGTGCGCTCGCAATCTCTATTCAATTTGCTTTAGCTGCTCTGGCTAGTGTTGCAGTTTCTGTGCTACAGGATGAATCCCCATTTGCTATGGCGCTGGTTATGGCTGTTTGTGCGGGACTTAGCTTCGCAAGCCAACGCTTGTCAGCTAAAAATACCCAATCACAGTTAATTTCAGTGCCTTTGGAGAAAAAAGAAAAATGAGTATTAACATCAATTCTAAATTATTCCGTCAACAAGCTTACATCAATGGTCAATGGGTTAATGCCGATGACAATAGTCAGTTTGATGTGACGAACCCAGCTAATGGCGAAGTTATTGCAAAAGTCAGTAATGTCGGTGCAGCACAAACCCAAAAAGCTATTGAAGCCGCCGAAAACGCACTTCCCGATTGGCGTGCAAAAAGTGCTAAAGAACGTAGCCAAATCCTTAATAAATGGTTCCGTTTGATGATGGATAATCAAAAAGAGCTTGCAGAATTATTAAGCTTAGAGCAAGGCAAATCAATGGCAGAATCCATGGGTGAAATCGCTTATGGAGCCAGTTTTATTGAATGGTTTGCAGAAGAAGCTAAACGTGTTTATGGCGAAACCATTCCTTCCCCTCAGCCTGGTCGCCGCTTAGTGACAATCAAACAGCCTGTTGGTGTTGTTGCCGCCATCACACCATGGAATTTCCCTAATGCCATGATCACACGTAAAGTTGGTCCCGCCCTTGCTGCTGGCTGTACGATGGTACTCAAACCTGCTGCTGAAACCCCATTATCAGCATTAGCACTTGCTGCATTAGGCGAAGAGGCTGGTATCCCTGCTGGGGTCTTTAATATTGTGACAGGAACAGATGCCAAAGCCATTGGTGGTGCACTGACCTCAAGCCCAATCGTTCGCAAACTCACATTCACTGGTTCAACGCGTGTCGGTAAATTATTGATGGCTGAATGTGCAGACACAGTGAAAAAACTGTCCTTAGAACTTGGTGGTAATGCACCGTTTATTGTTTTTGATGATGCAGACCTAGATGCTGCGGTTCAAGGCGCATTGGCCGCTAAATTCCGTAATAGTGGACAAACTTGCGTATGTGCTAATCGTATTTTAGTACAAGAAGGAATTTATGATGAGTTTGCGAAGCGCCTCGCAAAAGCGGTTAATGAGCTGAAAATTGGTCCTGCAACAGAAGCTGATTCACAACAAGGTCCTCTTATCAACCAAGCTGCACTGAATAAAGTGGAAGAACATATTGCTGATGCCGTTGCACATGGCGCGCATATTATTGCGGGTGGTAAACCTGCGGCTCTGGGTGGACTCTTCTTTGAACCAACAGTACTTGTTGATGTAAATGAATCAATGCTTGTTGCGAAAGAAGAAACCTTTGGCCCACTCGCGCCACTATTTAAATTTACCGATGAAAAACAAGCTATTGCTTTAGCTAATGATACTGAATTCGGTTTAGCATCCTATTTCTATTCAAGAGATATTGGTCGTATTTACCGCGTTGCTGAAGCACTTGAAAGTGGCATGGTTGGTATTAATGAAGGTCTGATCTCAAATGAAGTTGCCCCATTCGGTGGCATTAAACAATCAGGACTGGGGCGTGAAGGTTCACGTTACGGAATTGAAGAATATCTGGAAGTGAAATACCTCTGCTTTGGTGGGCTATCCGCTAACTAATTTTTGACTTATTTCCCGCACTGCTGATTACCGTAGTGCGGGTTATAAGCAAAGCCTAGCGTTTCTCTCATTATAAACAGGGATCAATAGGAGCATTATTCGCATGTTACAAAAAGATGTCGTATCGCAAGTTGCACAACGCCTTAATCAGGCTGAAAAAAAACGTGAGCAAATTCGACAAATTTCCTTGGATTATCCAGAAATTACCATCGAAGATGCCTACGCTATTCAGCGTGAATGGGTAGGATTGAAAATTTCAGAAGGGCGCTCACTCAAAGGACACAAAATTGGGCTAACTTCTAAAGCGATGCAAGCAAGCTCACAAATTGATGAGCCAGATTACGGTGCACTGCTCGACGATATGTTTTTTGATGATGGCTGTGAAATTCCAACAGATCGTTTTATTGTTCCGCGTATCGAAGTTGAATTAGCCTTTGTGTTATCGAAACCTTTGCGTGGCCCCAATTGCACCTTATTTGATGTCTATAATGCCACTGATTATGTTATCCCTGCGCTTGAACTTATTGACGCACGCTGTCATGGCATCGACCCTGAATCTAAGCGCCCGCGTAAAGTTTTCGATACTATCTCAGATAATGCAGCGAATGCGGCTGTCATATTGGGAGGCAGACCAATCAAACCGCGTGATTTAGATTTGCGCTGGATAAGTGCCTTACTATATCGCAATGGTGTGATTGAAGAATCTGGTGTTGCGGCGGCTGTGCTTAACCATCCCGCCAATGGAGTTGCTTGGTTGGCAAATAAATTAGCACCTCATAATGTGCAACTTGAAGCGGGTCAAATTATTTTAGGTGGTTCATTCACCCGACCTGTTCCAGCTCGCAAAGGGGATGTTTTTCATGTTGATTATGGCGTGATGGGCTCTGTCAGTTGCCACTTCGTATAAGGAAATTACAATGGATATTCTTCACAACAGTTTTAAAAAAGCGTTGAAAGAAGGTAAACCGCAAATTGGCTTATGGCTTGGTTTATGCAGCCCATATAGTGCGGAATTAGTTGCAGGTGCTGGCTTTGATTGGTTATTAATTGATGGTGAACATGCGCCAAATAATGTACAAACTATACTTGCACAATTGCAAGCTGTCGCCCCTTATGCTTCTCAGCCCGTTGTTCGTCCGCCGTGGAATGATCCTGTCATTATTAAGCAATTACTCGATGTTGGTGCACAAACATTATTATTGCCTATGGTGCAAAATGCTGAACAAGCTGAGCAAGCCGTACGGGCGACACGTTATCCACCAGCAGGGATCCGTGGCGTTGGTAGTGCATTAGCTCGTGCTTCGCGTTGGAACCGTATTCCTAACTATTTAGCGCGTGCCAATGATGAAATATGCGTCATTGTTCAGGTGGAAACAAAAGAGGCAATAAAAAACCTTCCTGAGATCTTAAAAGTCTCTGGCGTAGATGGCGTCTTTATTGGTCCGGCGGATCTGAGTGCCGATATGGGATTTTCGGGTAATCCAAATCATCCTGAAGTTAAGGCCGTAATTGAAAAGGCTATTACGCAAATAAGAGAAGCAGGAATAGCACCAGGTATATTAATGGCAGCTCCTGATGTTGCTAAACACTATTTGCAACTAGGTGCTTTATTTGTTGCCGTCGGTGTAGATACAACTTTACTCGCACGGGGCGCTGAAACATTAGCAACTCAATTCGGTAAAAATATATCTGAAGATACACCTAAAACACCAAGTGTTTATTAATTAGCAAACTTAATTATTTATTTTACTCCAAAATTTTCATCTATTAGTAAATTAAATAAGTTAACACAGAGATTAAATAATATAGCCTCTTATTTTTAGACAATTTTTATTCCGATAAACCTACATCTTTTATCTAAAAATAATAGAGGAACAGTAATACAAATTTATTTACCGATATAAGGTAGACAGATTGTTGTCTGCCTAAGTCACTCTTATACCCATAACAGCATTAAATGCATATAAATAAGGGAATTAGCAATGAGCGAACAAATAAATGTTGCTGAAAAAAATCCTGCAGAACAGCATAAGAACTTAACTGAGCCACAACAACGCGTTATTAAAAAGTTATTTCGTCGATTAATTGTCTTTTTATTTGTATTATTTGTTTTCTCATTCCTAGACCGCATTAATATTGGTTTTGCTGGTTTACTGCCATGGCCGTTTTTTGGACAACGCCAGATCAGTCCATCAGTTTCCGCGCCCGTGCTGTTGGTATTGCAGTTATCAATGCGACAGGCAATATAGGCTCCGCAGTGAGTCCATTATTAATTGGTTGGCTTAAAGATCAGACTGGAAGTTTTAACTCTGGATTATATTTTGTCGCAGGATTATTAGTCATTGGCGCAATATTAGTTATCTTAATTCCAATGAAAAATTCACGGCCAAGAGCAACACCTTAATACAAATAGCTGCTACAGTTTGAAGCATGAAGAGGAAACATTTTTCTCAAAATAATTCGAGTTGTAGCGAGGCGGTAAGTGAAACTCTCCCAAGGAGCATGGATCAATATGTAATTTGGGAGAGTTAATCGCCCTCAATAAAGCTACCGCTTGAAGCATGAAGAGGAAAAACTTTCCTCACAATAATTCGAGTTGTAGCGAGGCGGTAAGTGAAATTCTCCCAAGGAGCATACATAAGTATGTGACTTGGGGAATTGAGCGCCACCAACAAAGCTACAGCTTGAAGTATGAAGAGGAAATAGGATGATAACTAACATTGACATCAGCAAAGACTACGACGAAACACAAGGAAATGACGATGTCCATTACCAAACTTTCGGTAATATGGCTGCATTTTTTGGTCGTGATATGCAAGCTCATCGACATGATGGTTTTTTTCAACTTCATTACCTTGAGACGGGGCATATTACTTTACAGCTTGATGAACAGCGCTATTCAGTCCAAGCTCCTTTATTTATTTTAACACCGCCTTCTGTTGCACATGCTTTTTTCACTCAAGAAGATACTGACGGGCATGTGCTCACTGTTCGCCAAGATTTAATCACGCCTTTACTTGAATCTCTTTATCCTACCAATCCTGATATTGTTTCCATTCCTGCGATTTGTTTATCTGTTGCTGATAAACAAGAGGATTTGAACACCTTTAATTATTATTGGGCATTGATGGCGAGAGAATCTGCAAATAATTATGCTGGCCGTGATCAGGTATTATCATCCCTTGCACAAGCTCTATTTACTTTTTTATTACGCTCTATTCCTTTGGATGATCATGCTGTCAGTGGTGTAAGAGGTGAACATCGTTTATTCCAACATTTCAACCAATTAATTGATTTACACTATCATCAACATCTTTCTGTTCCCGAATATGCTGAAAAACTTGGAATAACAGAATCCCGTTTGAAAGATATGTGTCGGCGATTTGCTAATCGTCCACCTAAACGACTTATTTTCGACCGGATATTACGCGAAGCGAAACGCATGTTATTGTTCAGCGACAACCCAATATCTGAAATTGCTTATCAACTTGGTTTCAAAGACCCAGCCTACTTTGCGCGATTTTTTAACCGGCTGGTTGGTCATTCACCAAGCCAATGGCGTGAAGAAAATATTCACTAACATCAAATGTTATACAGACTAAAAATCTAAAGCGAATATTTTATCTGCTAAAAACTCATTTTCGAAAAGCATGATAAAAAACATTTTTACCTCATTTATTTTTTTAAAAGTCCTATTCTTATCTCAAAAAATCTATAAACCCATCAAAAAATACATTTCATTAACATAAATAATCCTATAAAAAATCAATTAAAATTGTAGAAATGAAACATAATCCATTAAAATATAATGAAAAACATTAATACACCGACATTCACAAACACAACAACGATCACAAAATCGTAACAACCTTATCATTTCAACGAAAAGTACCCGCATTCCTTTCGAAAATCTCTTTATTATCGCCCTCTAAAACGCTTCAATTAAGAAACACAAAACAAACATAAAATTAACAAAAGGCTGCCCGCGAACCGAAGTACCCTATTCTATCGCTGGCGCGATTGTGAAATAACGAGGTAGACATGAAACCAGAAGATTTTCGCTCCGATGCCAAACGCCCATTCAATAGCCAAGAATATTTAAAAAGTTTACAAGATGGCCGCGAAATTTATATTTATGGTGAGCGAGTAAAAGATGTCACCACGCATCCAGCTTTTCGTAATTCAGCCGCTTCGATAGGACAGTTATATGATGCACTTCATGATAAAGAGACTCATGACCGCCTTTGCTGGGGAACCGATACAGGTAACGACGGATACACACATAAATTCTTCCGCTTCGCGACAAGTCCAGATGAACTGCGCCAGCAACGCGATGCCATTGCAGACTGGTCACGTCAAAGTTATGGATGGATGGGACGCACTCCAGATTATAAGGCGGCATTCGCCAGCTGTTTAGGTGCTAACCCTGAATATTATGGCCAATTTGCTGATAATGCTCGCCATTGGTACAAACGTATTCAAGAAAGTGGCTTATATTTTAACCATGCGATTGTTAACCCACCAATCGACCGCCATAAACCCGCGGATGAAGTAAAAGATGTCTATATCAAACTGGAAAAAGAAACAGATGCAGGTATTATCGTCAGTGGTGCAAAAGTTGTCGCAACCAACTCAGCGCTGACTCACTACAATTTTATTGGTTTCGGCTCAGCTCAAGTTATGGGTGATAACCCTGATTTCGCACTGATGTTTGTCGCACCAATGGATGCTGATGGTGTAAAACTTATTTCTCGGGCATCTTATGAATTAGTTGCTGGTGCAACAGGAGCACCTTTTGACTACCCATTATCAAGCCGATTTGATGAGAATGATGCCATATTAATTATGGATCACGTTTTAATCCCTTGGGAAAACGTATTGATTTATCGTGATTTTGAACGCGCTCGTAACTGGGCTGTACAAGGTGGATTTGCTCGCTTATTCCCGTTACAAGCTTGTGTGCGTTTAGCAGTGAAACTCGATTTTATTACTGGATTATTACAAAAAAGTCTTGAATGTACTGGCGTTATTGATTTTCGTGGCGTACAAGCTGACCTTGGTGAAGTTGTCGCATGGCGAAACCTTTTCTGGTCACTCACCGATGCGATGACATCTGAAGCGCAAGCTTGAGAAGGTGGTGCTTATTTACCCGATACGCAAGCCATTCAAACTTATCGTGTTATGGCACCAATGGCTTATACAAAAATTAAAAATATCATCGAAAGTAATGTCACAAGTGGTTTAATTTATTTACCATCAAGTGTTCGTGATATGAATAATCCAGAAATTGATAAATACCTAGCTAAATATGTGCGCGGTTCAAATGGTATGGATCATGTTGAACGTATCAAGATCCTGAAATTAATGTGGGATGCGATTGGTAGTGAGTTTGGTGGTCGTCATGAATTGTATGAAATTAACTATGCAGGCAGCCAAGATGAAATTCGCCTGCAATGTCTACGCCATTCATACGGCTCTGGCAATATGAAAGCAATGACAGATATGGTTGACCGCTGCTTGTCTGATTACGATCAACATGGCTGGAAGCGTCCACACCTGCACAATAACAATGATATTAATCAGTTAGATTCGCTGCTGAAATAGTCGGCAGCAGGAGGCCAATATGTCTTTAGAAAATGAACATCGCCTAAATTTCAGAGATGCGATGGCAAGTCTTGGTGCGGCAGTGAACATCGTCACCACGGATGGCACCGCGGGATGTTGCGGGATCACCGCAACAGCGGTCTGCTCTGTCACAGATACGCCACCGACTTTGATGGTGTGTGTTAACCGCAATAGCGCAATGAATGCGGTCTTTCAGGAAAATGGCCGCCTGTGTGTCAATATATTGAATCACGAGCAAGAAGAGATGGCTTGCCACTTTGCGGGAATGAAAGGCTCGACAATGGAAGAGCGTTTCAGTTGGAGCGTCTGGGATAGAGGCATGTTACAACAGCCATTATTAAAAGATGCTTTAGCCAACCTCGAAGGAGAAATTACACAAGTCCAAGATATTGGAACTCACTCTGTCTATTTGGTTGAAATTAAAAAAATCATTGTAAGAGAAGAAGGTCACGGCTTAGTGTATTTTAAACGCAAATTCCATCCTGTGATGATGCAACAAATTTTGGCAGTCACCGTCTAAGCAAATTAAATTAACCTCATTCATACTGAAAATATTGTGTGAATGAGGTTATTTTTAATGTCCTAAATATCCATTATTAAACTGATAAATTAGTGATGCTTATTTCCCTGTACCACTTTGTTTAAATACAAAATGATTGCCCCATCAAATCCATCATTACGGATAGCATAAGACGTTGAATATTCTTGTTTACCGTCAATAAATAATTGTGATATCACCCCTAATTTGGAACTCTCCTTAATTTTACTATTTTTACAAATTAATGAAGTCTCATACTTTGCTATTTGACCGACTGAGCGGTAGTCTTTATTTACGGCAAGTGTTCGTATATTGTCTTTATCTGAATAATCAACCAATTTAGTTTTTAACTCTACATTCTTATAATAGTGAGTATTATTAGGTGTGATGATGACATAATTATATTTTTTATATGTATTACTTACATTATTGATATCTAATACATTTATTTTATGGCTATCTTTTGATTTATGATTTTCGCTCTTATTTAGAATGGCGCGATTAGAATTTAATTCAGTTTCTCTACTACAAAGAGAATATAGAAATTTAGTAATTGGCATAAAGTGATATTTCCTTATTTATAGTGGCTAATTAAAATAATAACCTAGCTTTTAAAGGGAAATAACTCACAATTTTATACCTTCCAAAAATTTCAGCTTTAGAATATTTTCATATACCTAATATTAATTTGAAATAAGATATTTTATAAAACAATCAAAACATTTCCCTTAAGTGAAATGTAATACACTTAATACTTAACTAAATTTATCTCAAAAAATTTAGTTAAATAAAAAAACCTATTTTATTTAAATAATAATACATCTTTTATCCTAAATATTTATCAAAATAGATATAACCCGACAAACATTATGTCGTTATATAGACTGCCTAAATGTAAATTTTCTATGCTTACTCTATTTTTAAATCAATCAAGCAGTACAAAACATCTTTTTGATATTAATGATAAATTTGCATATTGAATGATAATTATTAACATTTAGTATGTTAATACCAACTACTGTTTTATAAAAAAACTTATCATGAAAAATTATTCTATGAAGCCTATTACACAGCTTCTGAAAATTCTTATTGGTGTTAGCCCATTTATGGCAAGTGGGATAGTTATTGCTCAAGATGAAACAAAAAATTTATCTCAGGAAAACCTGACACAATTAGGGCCATTAAAGGTTTCAGGAAAATCACAAAAGGAACTTGATACTGATTATCCCTATTTACAACTTGGCTCATCTTCCTATATTGATGGCAAAATAGTTGAACGTTTTAGAGGAAACTCCGCAGCTGATTTTCTACGAGGCGTTAGTGGTGTTCATCTCGGCGATATCCGCAATGGTGGTGCATTAGATGTTAATATTCGCGGTTTACAAGGGCAAAGTCGAGTACCCGTTATTGTGGACGGAACTCAGCAATCCATTGATACCTATCGCGGATATGCAGGTGTTCAACAACGAAGCTATCTCGACCCAGATTTAATCAGCAAAGTACAAATTGATAAAGGGCCAACTTTGGCTACAGATGCTACTGGAGCCATTGGCGGAGTTGTTCGAGTCACCACCTTACAGCCCGCAGATGTGATCCCAAAAGGGGAAACTTTTGGTGTTCGTTTACGTGGGGGAATGGCAAGTAATACCATTTCAGAACGATCAGGCTTCCGTGTAAAAACCCGTGATTCGGACAATTCTAGCTCATGGCCAAGTTTAAATAGCCGTTTCGGCAGTGTTGCCATGGCGACCGACCAAGATCGTTATCAATTGCTTGCAGCTTATGCTTATCGCACTCAAGGCAACTATTTTTCAGGTAAAAATGGCGAAAACCGCTATAGTGATGCACATTATACCAATACAGCAGGAACAGGGATGACAACCGCCGCAGTGGTAAAAGCTTATCCTGCGGGCAAAGAAGTTCTCGACACCCATAATCGAAGCGAATCTTGGTTGCTAAAAGGTGCAGCAGAGCTGACCGATGATCAAAAGTTAGAAGTCATTTACCGCCGCTATGATGCTAGCTGGGGGGAAATTATGCCTTCCATGATTTCTAGCCCTGATAGCAATGGTAATTCAGCCCAATTTGTTCCTAGCAAAATTACCATTGATGCACTTTCTGCTAAGCATAATTACAATCCAGATAATGATTGGTTAAATCTCACATCAGAAGTTTGGTACACGCACGCAATAAGTCGAATGTACAATGCTAACATAGGTAATGTTCCTGTTTTCGATCAGAGTACAGAACAACTTCCTGATCCATTAAGCGAAGAATATAAGCAAGGGCTTTTATCTGATATAAAAGCAGATCGCTATGGGGTAAATTTAACTAACCGATCTCAATTTGAAAGCCGTATTGGTGAATTTAATTTCACCATTGGCGGGTCATTCCAACATGAAGATACTGGCCCTAATTCCCCAGTATTAACCTCAAATTTAGAAAAAAATCGTTTCTTACGCAGTGGTGTTCGCAAAGAGTATAGCTTATCTAGCTCATTAGAATATAAACCTGTCAGTTGGCTCACCTTGCAAGCGGGTGGGCGCTATAGCGAATATAATGTCCGCGACAGAAATAGCACTTTCTATGCAAGTAAATTCCGTATGCAGGAATATACCTTCGCTAGAATGAAAAAAAATGGCGAGTATTTTAAAGAGTGGCCAGAAATTTGGTACATGGAATGGTGGCCAGATGAGCAAGGTAATTACACACTTGAATCACTAAAAAATACCCCTTATGCCAATACAACGCTGGGGGAAAAATATGATTTTGATGGCTATGAGCGCGACCCTCGTCCACCAGAGCAGTCTGTATTGCAGAAGAAAATCACTACCGAATATGCCTATACAAAACCGATAGAACGTAAAGGTAATAATTTTAGTCCTCAGTTTGGTATTGCATTTAATCTTGATGAAACTAGCCAGATTTATGCTAAATACACTGAGTCATATAAAAACCCAACTATCTTTGAATCAACACTAGGAAACTGGACTTCTATTCCTTCTGCTGATTTAAAACCCGAAAAAATAAAGTGATTGAGGTTGGTGTATCAACAATCCAAAATTCATTGTTGATGGAAGATGATAAATTGTCAGCTAAAGTCGCTTGGTTTAAAAGTGATTTACATGACATGGTTACCCGAGGCTATTATCCAACAGACTCATCATGGGTTATTGAAAATGTTGACCTCTATAAAACATCCGGCATTGAGTACAGCTTTACTTATGATCAAGGGCGATTCTATACAGATATTTCAGGTAATTACTATTTAGATGCTTCAACTTGCGATCAAAAATCAGCTGAACGTATTCGTAAAGATCCCTATGGTGATCCAAATACACCAAATTGTGTTGATGGTGGTTTCACTACCTCTCTCGCAAATATTACGAATCCGCCAAAATACAGTATTAATACAACACTTGGCGTAAGATTACTTGATGATCGTAATTTAGATATTGGTGTCCGCCGGATCTACAACAGTGGGCCAACACATAAGCTAAATCGTAGTTGGCATACAAGCGGTATGACCGGGGCGCAAATGACGTATTTATCAACGGTGACTTATGATGCTTATGCGAATTATCAATTCACACCAAATGCAGCTGTTAACTTAACTGTAAGTAACTTAACGGATGAATACTATGTCGACCCAATGGCACTTAGTTTAATGCCTGCGCCGGGACGAACTGTCACTATTGATTTCACATATAAGTTCTAAATAGACCTCTCCTACTCATACGGGTAGGAGATTTTTAAAAATAAGAATGGCTATCTTTCTCTTCCCCATGTACAACAAATCCTATCGCCTACCTTTTAGAATTCGTTATATATAATTTATACTCGATATATATTTCCTCGCCCTCTTATCATCAGATAGTTATTTGACTGGCGATTAAAAAGAAACAAATTGATATTTAAAATAAAATCATGAAATTATCGGCGGTTTTTTAATACAAAAAAGCCCCCAATAATTGATACTCCAACTATTGAAGGCATTTCAAAACCTGATAAAGGTTTTATGTATGGCTAAGATCTAAATGTGATTACAGAACATCAACACAGTTTAGTTCTTTGAATGCTTGTTCTAGACGAACAACCATTGAGTCTTGTGCTTTACGCAGCCATACACGTGGATCGTAGTATTTTTTATTTGGCTTATCAGCACCTTCAGGGTTACCCAATTGTGCTTGTAGATAAGCTTCATTCTTTTTATAGTAATTCAAAATACCATCCCAAGTTGCCCATTGGGTATCAGTATCGATATTCATTTTAATCACACCATAGCCCACAGCTTCTTTAATTTCTTCAGCGCTTGAACCGGAACCACCGTGGAATACGAAGTCTAGGCTGTTGTGTGGTAGGTTAAATTTCTTAGAAACGAAATCTTGTGAATTACGTAGAATTTTTGGTGTTAACTGTACGTTACCTGGTTTGTAAACGCCGTGAACGTTACCAAAAGAAGCTGCAATAGTGAAACGTGGGCTTACTGCGCTTAATTTTTCATAAGCATATGCAACATCTTCAGGTTGAGTATAAAGTTCTGAGCTATCCATACCTGTGTTATCAACACCGTCTTCTTCACCACCAGTACAACCTAGCTCAATCTCCAATGTCATGTCGATTTTCGCCATACGAGCAAGGTATTTTGCACAGATTTCGATGTTTTCTTCTAAAGTTTCTTCAGAGAGATCAATCATGTGTGAAGAAAATAGTGGTTTACCTGTTTTCGCGTAGTGTTTTTCACCCGCATCTAAAAGACCATCGATCCACGGAAGTAATTTACGTGCACAGTGGTCAGTATGCAGAATAACAGGAACACCATAGTGCTCAGCTATTTGGTGAACATGATGGGCACCAGAAATAGCACCTAGAATAGCCGCTTCTTGGCCTTCAGCTTTCAAGCCTTTACCCGCGATAAATGCTGCACCACCATTTGAGAATTGAACGATAACTGGAGCACGTACTTTTGCAGCAGCTTCAAGTACAGCATTAATTGAATCTGTACCAACACAGTTCACTGCTGGCAATGCAAAATTATTTTCTTTGGCAACTGCGAAAACTTTCTGTACATCGTCACCTGTGATAACACCTGGTTTAACAAAATCAAAAATTTTAGACATGTGAAAAGATCCTGTGTTAAACAAGCAGCCTAAACTGCTTGTAGTTGCAGACAAAGCAGAGAAATTTGGCTAACTCCACTTTGTATTAATCATTGAAAATGAATTACGCTTTAGCACGTTCTTCCAGCATTACAACAGCGGGTAGTTTCTTACCTTCAACAAACTCAAGGAAAGCACCGCCACCAGTTGAAATGTATGAAATTTTATCTGCAATACCAAATAGGTCGATTGCAGCTAAGGTGTCACCACCGCCAGCGATAGAGAATGCATCACTATCCGCAATAGCGCGGGCAACAATTTCAGTTCCTTTGCGGAAATTAGGGAATTCAAATACGCCTACTGGGCCATTCCACAAAATTGTTTTTGCACTTTTTAGGATTTCAGCCAGACGTTCTGCTGAAACATCACCTAAATCCAGAATTTGTTCGTCATCTTTAATTTCTGAACTTGGTTTCAGTGTTGCTTCTGCAGTTTCAGAAAATTCAGTTGCAACGCGAACATCTGTTGGAACTGGAATATCACAATTAGCCAGTAGTTTTTTAGCTTCAGGAATAAGGTCTGCTTCATAAAGAGAGCGACCAACGTTATTGCCTTCTGCTGCGATAAATGTATTTGCGATACCGCCACCAACAATCAGTTGGTCAGCAATTTTAGAGAGTGAATCTAATACAGTCAGCTTAGTTGATACTTTTGAACCACCAACAATTGCCACCATTGGACGCGCTGGATTACCTAATGCTTTACCAAGTGCTTCAAGTTCCGCGCTAAGCAAAGGACCTGCACAAGCAACAGGTGCATATTTTGCAACGCCGTGTGTTGATGCTTGCGCACGGTGAGCTGTACCAAAAGCATCCATAACATAAACATCACAAAGAGCTGCGTATTGTTTTGCGAGTGTTTCGTCGTCTTTCTTTTCGCCTTTATTGAAACGGACGTTTTCAAGAACAACTAATTCGCCATCTGCAACATCAACACCATCAAGATAATCTTTAACTAGGCGAACTGGGTAATCAATTTTTTCTGCCAGATAGTCAACAACAGGTTGCAGAGAAAACTCTTCATTATATTCACCTTCAGTCGGACGACCGAGGTGAGATGTAACCATGACTTTAGCACCTTGCTTGAGAGCATTCTCGATTGTTGGTAATGAAGCACGAATACGTGCATCAGAAGTAACTTTGCCGTCTTTTACAGGAACGTTTAGGTCAGAACGGATGAAAACGCGTTTACCCACTAGGTCCAAATCGGTCATCTTAATTACAGACATGGTGAATCCTCTTGTTGATTCTCTATAAAATTTTCATTAATGCGACATGGATATTTAAGTGGCTTTAAATAATATCCAACATTAACTAGTTGAAACCTGTTGCTGCCATTGCCAGTGTAGTATCTAGCATCCGGTTAGCAAACCCCCATTCATTATCACACCAAACAAGGGTTTTAATTAAATGTTTACCGCTGACTCGGGTTTGGGTGCCATCAACAATCGCGCTATGTGGGTCATGATTGAAGTCCATCGAAACAAGCGGTAATTCAGTATAGTCTACTATACCACGAAATTGTCCATGAGCTGCGCTCTGCAATAGTTGATTTACTTTGGTAACACAGACTTCATTATGCACGGTAACACTCAAATCAATGGCTGTCACATTGGTCGTCGGAACACGGACAGAAATCGCTTCAAAATGATCTTTAAATTTAGGTAAAATTCGTGCAATGCCTGCGGCTAACTTAGTATCAACAGGAATAATTGATTGGCTAGCGGCTCTGGTTCTTCTCAAATCATGGTGATATGCATCAATAACAGGTTGATCATTCATTGATGCATGAATTGTTGTCACGGTACCAGATTCAATTCCAAAAGCATCATCAAGTAGCTTTATAATTGGAATAATGCAGTTTGTGGTACAAGATGCGTTTGAAACAATTTTGCTTTCAGTGGTCAGGTTTTGATGATTGACGCCATAAACAACGGTAGCATCAAGATCATCTGTTCCGGGATGGGAGAAAAGAACTTTTTTAGCACCCGCTTCAAGATGTTTTATACCATCCTCTCGTGAGCCATAAACGCCACTGCAATCAAGCACAATATCAATGCCGAGATCTTTCCAAGGTAATGAACTAATCTCAGGTTGGTGGAATAAGCGGATATTATCATCACCCACCTGTAAAGATGAGCCATTAAGTCGGACATCCCAAGCAAAGCGCCCGTGACTTGAGTCATACTTCAGTAAGTGAGCAATACCTTCAGGAACCGCCAATTCATTAATCGCCACAACGACGATTTCAGCGCGACGCCCTGATTCATATAATGCTCTTAGTACACTTCTCCCGATCCGGCCAAAACCGTTAATCGCCACTTTAATTGGCATCCTACACCTTGAATTTCAACAAAATCACTCGGCTGATAAGGATAACTGACTCATTCAAACTCTACTGCTCATTTTAACTGTCAAACATCAAAATTGTGCTTCAACCTACAATTTTGAAATTTTTTCTAACATTTTTAATCTTATTGCAGTAAAAACTGAAACGCTTCAGCTAATGTAGAATTACATTACGGGATATATTCTGAGAACGCAATAGCAAAAAAGGTAGCAATGAACAAAAAAACAACGCTCCTATACCAAAATTGATATAGGAGCGTATTTTGCGATTAATATGACCAATTTCAATTCAACAACATTGTAATTAATTAGTCATTAACCCTTATTTAAGTAGTGTTTTTGCCGTTTCTACTGCATTTTCAACTGTAATGCCAAACTCTTTAAATAACTCTTCGGCAGGCGCAGATTCACCAAATGAATGCATACCAATAATTGCACCATTCAATCCAGTATATTTAAACCAGAAATCAGTGATACCCGCTTCAATCGCAATACGTTTAGTCACGTTTGAAGGCAGAACAGCTTCACGATATGCCGCATCTTGTTTATCAAAAACTTCTGTTGAAGGCATAGAAATCACGCGAACTTTGCGGCCTTCCGCTGTCAATTGCTCAGCTGCTTTAACAGCAATTTCCACCTCAGAACCTGTTGCAATATAAATCAACTCAGGCTGGCCTTCACAATCTTTCAGGATGTAAGCCCCTTTCTCAATATCTGCTAATTGTTTAGCAGTACGAGGTTGTTGCTCCAAATTCTGACGAGAGAAAACAAGTACACTTGGACCATGTTTGTGTTCTACTGCATGTTTCCATGCCACCGCAGATTCAACTTGGTCACAAGGACGCCAAGTGTTCATGTTTGGCGTTACACGCAAACTTGCCAATTGCTCAACAGGTTGGTGAGTTGGACCATCTTCACCTAGACCAATTGAGTCATGAGTGAAGACAAATATAGTCCGCAGTTTCATCAATGCAGCCATACGCACAGCATTACGTGCATACTCAACGAACATCAAGAAAGTTGCACCATAAGGAATGAAACCGCCATGAAGCGCAATACCATTCATGATTGCTGCCATTCCGAATTCACGAACACCATAATGAATATAGTTACCATCAATGAATTCATTTAGAGGCTTAGAACCTGACCACATAGTCAAGTTACTTGGTGCTAAGTCAGCTGAACCACCCAGTAGCTCAGGCAATACTTTACCGAAAGCTTCGATTGTATTTTGTGATGCTTTACGGCTAGCGATATTGGCAGGATTTTCTTGTAGATGCTCAACAAATTTTTTCGCTTCCGCATCAAAATCTGCTGGCAAATCACCCGCCATACGGCGTGTAAACTCTTTCGCTAATTCAGGGAATTCTTTCGCATAAGCTGCAAATTTTTCATTCCAAGCAGCTTCTTTTTCTGTACCTTCAACACGCGCATCCCAAGCTTGATAAATATCTTGAGGAATTTCAAAAGGTGCAAATTTCCAACCTAGGGCATCACGAGTTGCTGCAATTTCTGCATCACCCAGTGGCGCACCATGAACAGCTTCTGTACCTGCTTTGTGCGGTGAACCAAAACCAATAATTGTTTTGCATATAATTAATGTTGGTTTTTCAGTTTCGCGATGTGCTTCAGTGATTGCTGCATGGATTTGATCAGCATCATGACCATCAATATCACGGATCACGTGCCAGCCATAAGCTTCAAAACGAGCCGCTGTATCGTCAGTAAACCAACCTTGAACATGACCATCAATGGAAATACCATTGTCGTCATAGAATGCAACAAGCTTGTTCAGTTTTAATGTACCCGCTAATGAGCACACTTCATGAGAAATACCTTCCATCATACAACCATCACCCATGAATACATAAGTGTGATGATCAACAATGTCATGGCCAGGGCGGTTAAATTGTGCTGCTAATGTACGCTCTGCAATAGCAAACCCAACTGCGTTTGCAATACCTTGTCCTAATGGACCGGTTGTTGTTTCAACACCTGGAGTATAGCCATATTCTGGATGGCCTGGTGTTTTAGAGTGAAGTTGACGGAAGTTTTTTAAATCATCAATAGATAAGTCATAACCTGTCAGATGCAACAAGCTATAAAGTAGCATAGAACCATGACCATTTGATAAAACAAAGCGGTCGCGATCTGCCCAGTGTGGATCTTCTGGGTTATGCTTCATAAAGTCACGCCATAGAACTTCAGCAATATCAGCCATGCCCATAGGCGCGCCAGGGTGCCCTGATTTTGCTTTTTGAACCGCATCCATACTTAGAAAGCGGATAGCATTAGCAAGGGTTTTACGAGTCGTCATTAGTATACTCCAGGTCGGATAAAAACGTACTTAAACCAATTTTCACAACGCAATACGGAATGTTTGCTTTTTCACTTAAATTCCCTAAATCATTGAGCAATAGATAAGCTTGCGCAAAACAATTTTGCTTTGCATAAAAAAACATCAAATCATTCACTTATCAATGACTAAAATATAACGGGCAATACAATGAAACTAACGCAATTTCATCCATACAGCAATTATTCGCCACATTCGTGTCTGCGAATTGTTAACAAATTAAGCTATCGTAGAACTGAATCCTGTTGCTTGCGTAAAATATCACTTAAAGGTGATAGTTTGCGCAAATCATTACCCTTATTAAACCTGAGTTTACCATCAAGGATCAAGGTGATTTATCCAAGTTCCGCATTTAGGGGTAACAATAGTGATGATTGTCCAATTTTATGATAAAAAATGGGTGTAAAACCATAAGAATAAAAGGTTGATGCTATATATAAAACGTTAAGAAATAGTGCTAATCATTGAATTTAACGCTCATTATCTTTACCGATTTATTCCAAATAGCTCAATATTAAGAAAAATCATGTAAAATCTAAATAAGATTAGCAAGGTAAAAACATTTTAAGGTCGTTGTGTGGCATTTGAAATTTTTAGAAATATTCTACATTATGGGCTGCATTTTTTAGCCCCTGTCTTAATTGCTTATCTTTTTTGGGGTAAGAATTGGAAAGCCGCCGCTCTTATCATGCTAGCAACGATGGCAATCGACCTAGACCATTTATTTGCAGATCCAATATTTGATCCCAATCGCTGTAGTATTGGCTTTCATCCATTACACACCGTTTGGGCTGCTATTGCCTATGCAATTTTATTTTTAATACCATCATGGAAGTTGAAAGCGGTTGCTGTTGGGTGTTTATTTCATTTATTAACCGATAGTATTGATTGCTCACTAGGGTGAAAACATCCGCCGTATTTAAAAATATATTCCTGTTCTTTAAATATGCAGTAATGATTAAATTGAATAAATTACTGCCTCAAAAGAAGCAGTAATTTATATCAAATGGATGACTAGGCACTAATAACAATAAAAGTAAATTAGTCCCCTTTCATCTGTTATCATCAGGCAATGACATGAACTGCAAATAATTTAAGCAATACAACCGCTAACCCACCAATAAATGGTCCTAAAATAGGGACAATCGCATATTGCCAATCTACTTTACCTTTATTTTTAATAGGTAAAATAAAGCTATACATTAACCTTGGGCCTAAATCCCTTGCAGGGTTAATCGCATAGCATGTAGGTGCACCAACAGCAAGACCGATAGATGCGACGACAACTCCGACGCCCATATATTTTAGTGTACCAAGATCACTACTGGTATCGAGGGCAAAAACAACATAAAGCAGTAGCAAAAATGAACCTACAGCTTCGGAGAAAGTATTCCAAAATAAATTTCTATCTTCAGGTACGGTAAAAAAGAGTATCTGAGTAGAATTGTTAAACTCGTGGTCTTTATCAAACTCTTGTTTAAATACAAGATAGGCGACGAGTGGAGCCAACATGGCACCTAGCATTTGTCCAATAATATAAAATGGAACTTGCGACCAACTGATGTTTGATAACAAAGCATTAGCGACAGTGACGACAGGGTTTAAGTTAGCACCAGCTTCATAAGCAACAAAACAAGCGGTTGATACTGCAACCCCTGCACCTATACCTAAAAAAAGCCATTCATTAGTATGAGAACGTGCAGTTCTTAAGCCACTTGAAATACAAACACCATTAATAAGTAACACAAAAACAAAAGTTCCTAGTCCCTCATAAAATATGATATTGGCCGCATCAGCAACACTCATTTATTTCTACCCCGTTATAATTAATACATATGGCGCTTACCAATTCATTAAATCTTCGTCTTTCATATCAAGCAGAGCCATCATTCCGGGATAATGACTAATCGCGAATGGGACTTTACTTTCAAGAATAGCAATTTGCGGGGTAACACCACACGCCCAAAAAACAGGAATTTCACCTTCAGGAATAATAGGCGCATCACCAAAATCAACTTTATTAATATCCGTGATCCCGATTTCAGCCGGATTACTAACATGTATTGGAGAACCATGAGTTCTAACAAAGTGTGAGGTGACATCAGAAGCTAATGCAATTTGACCCGATGGCATTGCTCTTAAAGAAACAACCATATGCCCTTTTAATTTCTCTGTAGGTTCACATTCAATATTTGTTCTGTACATCGGGACATTCTTGCCAGCATCAATATGATGCATTTTTATTCCCACTTTCATCAGATAACTTTCAAAACTAAAAGAGCATCCAAACAAGAAAGTGCTTAATTCACCATTCCAATAAGGCGTCACATCATCAACATAATCTTCTACAACTTCGCCATTTTTATATATTCTATATCCTGGTAAATCCGTTCTAATATCACCTTTAAAATATTTACCCGATACATTTCCATCTTCAATCAATTCAATTAAAGGGCAAGGTTTTGGATTGCGTTGAGCAAAGAGCAAAACATCTTTTGTATATTCTTTTGGTACCGAAATAATATTTGCTTGCACAAAACCTGGAGCAAAACCAGTAGTAGATCCTTTATATCCATTCCGACAGGCTAATTGTACTAATTCTGGTGTTGCATATTTTTCTGGCTCAAGTGCAGCTTTATGTTCATTTTCTAAAAAGATAGATTCCATATTCGTAGTCATCTTTTACTCCGATAGTTATTACAAATAACACAATATATCTATTATTATTAATATAAAGTCAATCTATCTATTTATTAAATTTTAAATATCAACACTAAATGAACTAGTCAAAAGTATCGGCATGACAAAACAAAATTAATTATAATTCTGCCTTGTTATTTTTTACAAAGTAGAGCGATTAGAAACACTGTCTAATTTGTATATTTAATAGAATAATATTTGTTTTATATATAAACAAAAATCATCCTCATTAGACAATCCTAAACAAATAACCTCTATTTAAGATAATTAAAAAAGATTAACAAAAAATAAACATAATATCCCCACTGAAATAAAATAAAAAAATAATCAATATTATCATTAGGTTAAATCATTGATAAGCTTGAGTTACATTTATTATTTAAGCCAATATTTAATGTAACCCATAAAATAGTTTCATGATTATAAATCACGGTGATAATTATTATTTTTAAAAAATCTTTTTTAAATACTCATACTAGATTATTACAAATGATATTTACCTAATAACATTGTAAAACCTTATTAAAAAATAAAAGTGAAATGAAATTCATATTAAAATATCGCATTTCTTCTTAATTGTTCTATTTCTTTTTTATTCTATAAAATTAACATTCATTGTTTTTCATCTTGTTATTACTGATTTTTCATTTCAACATCAATTTATCACTTCTTATGACATTCAAATAAAGAATAAATGTTTATGTTATTTTTTTACTATAATTAATAATGATGATATTTAAATATATACTTAATCTTTTAAGTCCATTTAACGATTTTCTCCACTAATCACTTTTAGTATTTCTCATAATAATTGGTCCTAATTTCTTATATGAAACTAAACCATGGTCATTACCCCTGCCATGCCCACTCATTCAGCTAGATATTTATTTAAAAAAACCTGTCGTGGTTGAGGTACTCATGAATCAAATTGGCAAAATGAATTTTTCAGGACCACCACAAAAAAAATTATTTGAATTCGTTTTGAATAAATAAAATAGGCAGTAAGGCTACTAGAAACGGCTCTTTTATTATTTGATGATCCAACAAAAAGTGTAGGAATGTGGTTATAGGAACTGTAAGTCTTGGTGCTAAAAAACACGGATAGTAAACATAGCAAAAAACCCTGATTCAAAAAATCAGGGTTTTGATATTTGGCGGAACGGACGGGACTCGAACCCGCGACCCCCTGCGTGACAGGCAGGTATTCTAACCAACTGAACTACCGCTCCGAATGTTCCTTAAGGAACGGGATGCATATTACGAACACTTCCATTGACAGTCAATACTTTTTCTTGAAAAATCGCGCATTTGAACACTTTTTAGTCTTAGAAAATTAAGGCTTAATGTATTTGATGTTCTTCATCAGAATCGACTGAATATCGCCAAAGACAAGGTTTACCATGTTTCTTATCGACAAGATCAAGCCTCTTTTCATGCTCAGCTAACTCTTCAGCTGTTGCATAAAGAACTTTAAGGCCACTTACAGGGCGTTCTATACGTTGGATCTCTTCAACAAATTGTTCATTTGAGCTGCTATTCCCTTCCATTGAAAATGCTAATGATGTTTGTCCTCCCGTCATCGCCAAATAAACATCTGACAAAATTTCGGCATCCAGTAAAGCGCCGTGAAGCACACGTTTTGTATTATCAATTAGATAACGGTCACATAAGGCATCCAAGCTATTCCTTTTTCCGGGGAAAATATGCCGCGCCATCACCAAACTATCGGTAATTTGGCAAAATTCACTCGTTGGGGGAATGCCCTTATTCAACTTACGGAATTCGTAATCCATAAAACCAATATCAAATGGTGCATTATGGATAATTAATTCAGCACCGCGAATAAACTCAATAAACTCATCAGCAATATCAGCAAATACAGGTTTATCCTGCAAAAATTCATCGCTTATACCATGAACACCAAATGCTTCGGGGTCCACTAAACGATTTGGTTTTATATAGACATGAAAATTACGCCCTGTTAACCGGCGGTTGATGACTTCAACAGCCCCAATTTCAATAATATTATGTCCTTCATAATGAACACCTAATTTGTTCATACCGGTGGTTTCAGTATCAAGAACGATTTGTCTTGTTATCGCAGTGCTCATAATAGATTTTTGTGTCAAACTAGAGATTGATGAATAAGGTAGAGTTTAGCAGAAATGACAAAGCAGGTAGAAATTTTCACAGATGGTTCTTGTTTAGGTAATCCAGGTCCAGGTGGTTATGGTGTAGTTTTGCGTTATCAACAACATGAAAAAACACTCAGCGATGGCTTTTTTCTCACGACTAACAATCGGATGGAACTACTCGCTGCAATTATTGCACTTGAATCTTTAAAGAGACCTTGTGAAATTATATTAACAACAGATAGCCAATATGTTCGCCAAGGGATCACACAGTGGATCCATAATTGGAAACGTAAACAATGGCGCAAAGCAGATAAATCACCCGTTGTAAATGTCGACCTCTGGAAACGCCTTGATGAAGCGATCACTCGACACAATATTGATTGGCGCTGGGTAAAAGGCCATGCGGGGCATCCTGAAAATGAGAAATGTGATGAACTCGCTCGCAAAGCTGCTGAATCGCCAACTAAAGAAGATACCGGTTACCAACCAGCACAAAACTGATAAATAAATTAGGGGTTATTTGAGCGATTATTCATGCGTTTAGTCGCCCCTAATGTTGTTCCAATTTGCATTTTTGGCTGTTTAAATTTTAATGATGTGGGTGTTAATGGGTAAGTGCGTTTTCTTGCAACAATGACATTTAACACCCCAACTCCAGCAATATGCTTATTTAGCCAGTTTTCCGGCCCATGCCAAGGAAATGCCTGACAATTTCGATGATAAAGCACATCATAATTCAGTAAGCTAAGCCAATCAAAAATTCTTAATGAAGGAAATAAGCGGCTACAATAAGGCTGCTTTTTTCTTAACATAGGGATCATTTTCCCCAATCCTACTAAACTCAGTGGATTAAAGCCGGAAATAATGAGCCAACCATCATCAATTAAAACACGATCGACTTCACGTAAAATGCGGTGAGGATCATGACTGTAAGCAAGCACTTGCGACATTAAACAAGCATCAATCGACTTATTTGCAAATGGTAAACTTAATTGATCTGCTAATATATGAAAACGGGGATCATCATTCCCTGCGCAAAACTGATGCGCTATCATACATTCATCTGTATGAATTTCAGTGCTCAAATGCCCAAGCTTGAGTAAATGGAAACCAAACATTTTCGGCCACCAAGGTCGCAGGTGATATTGTAATGCTTGGCGGTATTGTTCCCCAAAAGGGATATCAGACCAACTCACTGGCATGTGGAATTTTTTCTCAATACGCGCTAGCTTCATTAAACTCCCCTTAATAAAATTGTAGAGGTCACTATGGAGTTAATACGAGTACCCGCCTTAAATGATAATTATATTTGGATTTTGTCTGATAAACACCAGCAGTGTATCATTGTTGACCCATCTGAGTCAGAACCTGTTCTCGAAATAATTGAACAAAAAAGGCTGAAACCAAAAGCTATCTTATTAACTCACCATCATAATGACCATACTGGTGGCGTAAATGCTATTTTAAAATCTTTTCCAAATCTGCCAGTTTTTGGTCCGAAAGAAACGTTAACTAAGGGAGCAACTCAGTTAGTTAATGAGGGTGATAGCGTTAAAATAGGTGATTTTGACTTTCAGGTTATCGGACTTCCCGGTCACACTTTAGGCCATATTGGTTTTTATCAAGCCCCTTATTTATTTTGTGGTGATACCTTATTTTCTGCTGGTTGTGGCCGAATTTTTGAAGGGACACCAGAACAGATGTACCAATCTATCCAAAAAATTTCAGCACTTCCTGATGACACTTTAATATGTTGCGCGCATGAATATACACAATCAAACCTAAAATTTGCTCACCATATTTGGCCTGAAAATGCTGCTATTTCGCAATATCAAGAAGAAGTCACAACAAAACGTGATAAAAATATTCCTACTATTCCATCAACGCTTAAGATTGAACGAAAGATTAATTTATTTTTGCAATGTGATAATCCTATATTGCAAAAAAAATTAAAGATAAACCAAGTAAATCCCTCTCTCAGGGCTGTTTTTACCCTGTTACGTCAATTAAAAGATCAATATTGATTTTTAATTATTGTCTTCTTGGGGTGGGGTAAGTATTATTGTTCGACTTTTACAGACTAAATAAAGAATCTTAAGAACAATGAAGACAATAGCGACGCTTATCGCCATTGTTCTGCTGGTTGGATGCCAAGCCTCCCCACAAAAAACTCAGCAGAGCAAGTCTTCAGCAAACCACTCTATAGAAAACGTTGCTTCTCACAATCAGGCAGCAAGTAGACAAACCTCATCGATCGATAATGATCTTTGGGGTTATATCAGTGATGAGCTGAAGATGAATATTCCTGATAATCCAATGATCAGGGAACAGGCAAACAACTTTTACACAAAACAAAGTTTTCTCTACGACGTCACATTAAGGGCTGAACCTTATATGTATTGGATCGTAGACGAAATTAATAGCCGAAATTTACCAATGGAATTAGCACTAATTCCAATCATAGAAAGCTCTTTCAACCCTAAAGCAACTTCGCCCGCTCAAGCTGCTGGTCTATGGCAAATTGTTCCTATTACAGCGCGTTCATATGGCTTAAAACAAGATCAATGGGTTGATGAACGTCGTGACCTAATTACATCGACTACTGCCGCATTTAATTTACTTGAAAATTTAAACATCATGTTTGGTCATGATTGGGAACTCACGCTTGCTGCTTATAACTGCGGTGAAGGTTGTGTATTAAATGCGATTAAGAAGAATGAAGCCGCTGGCTTGCCAACCGATTTTTGGTCATTACCGCTTCCAAAAGAAACTAAGCAATATGTCCCAAAAGTATTAGCACTGAGTCAGATATTAAGGTCGCCTGAAAAATATCAAGTCAAGTTACCACACAGTAATAGAAATAGGGCACTCACTAAAGTTGATGTCGGCCAGCAAATTACATTAACACAAGCGGCTGAGTTAACGGGGCTTTCAGAAGACTCAATAAAGACTTATAACTCAGGTTATAAACGTGGTATTACTTCGCCAAATGGCCCACATTACCTTCTGTTACCCACTACGAAAGCGGAACAATTGAAGTTATCACTTTCAGATCAAGCTGTTTTGGATAAAATTCGTCTTGCTGTTGCGCAAAATCAACTTAAAAGGCCAGCAACAAAATCACCGAATATAAATAGTTATAAAGTTCGTAAAGGTGAATCAATTGCGAGTATTGCCAAAAAATTTAATACAACTAGCAAAAATATAAAACAGCTTAACGGTTTGAAAACAGCCAATATCCGTCCAGGCCAGATACTAAAAGTAAATGGCTCAGCGCCTCAAGCAATAACTAACGCCAAAAAATCGACAACTTATCAAGTGAAGAAAGGTGACTCTTATTACAGCATCGCTAAGAGACATGGAATAAAGCTTAATGATTTAATGAGTTGGAATTCAGGTGTCAAAATGGCGGATCTCAAACCTGGAGTTAAGTTAAATCTTTACTTATAAAATAATATAGTTATATGGTATGTACCTACCGAGTAATCGGTAGGTATTAGCAACTAAATACTAAGATCAATTATTTATAATAATTGTTACTTCATTTAATTTTAGTTAAATCTTATCTAATTAAATACATTTTACGGATATTTATTTAACACATCTCAGTTACAACAATTGTTATTTTTTGTAAACAAACGAAAAAAGCATATAATTAGATATGAAATCATCATTATAATTGTATTTAGTAGATACAAATAGCACGATTACTCACCTTTATTAAGCTTACTTTGAAAAAAAGTCCCTATTAGGTGGTGACTTATGCAATAAAAGTGCTATATTAACAGTACAGTGAAAAAATTAGCGCTGCTAGTCCGTATTGAATATCATAAATATAATTATTGATAACTCTAAACTTTCACATATTTGACACAACGATTATATTACTTAATGTATTGATTGTTTTATGCTTTATGTTAATTAAAGTGTTATATAGTTCTAGATTATTTTGATATAAAAATACACGTAGCAAAGGTTTGTATCGCCTGCGGAGGTGATTATGGATGAATACTCACCCAAACATCATGATATATCTGAGTTAAAGTATTTGTGTAATAGTTTAAATCGGGAAGCAATTTTAAGCTTACAAAAAACGAATACGCATTGGGTAAATGATTTAAGCTCCCCACAAAGTGCTCAGCTTAATGAACTTATTGAGCATATTGCGGCTTTCGCATGGCAATATAAGATAAAACATCCAAAAGAGAATCTCATTATATCGTTAGTCGAAGAGTACCTTGATGAAACTTACGATCTATTTGGTAGTCCAGTAATAACATTAAGTGAAATTACCGATTGGCAAAGTATGAATCAAAGCCTAGTCGCTGTGCTCGATGATGATTTAAAATGTTTAACGAGTAAAACATAAACTATATTATTTATTATCAATATAAACTATAACATAGCATGTTATAACGCTTTTTTAATTGTATATAAAAGAAAGGGTATTATGACCAAAACTGATTATCTGATGCGTTTAAGAAAATGCACAACTATTGATACACTTGAGCGTGTCATTGAAAAAAACAAATATGAACTATCTGATGATGAATTAGAGCTATTCTATTCAGCTGCAGATCACCGTTTAGCAGAACTCACCATGAATAAACTTTACGATAAAATCCCAGCTTCTGTTTGGAAATTTGTTAGATAGCACTTTATTTATATGCTCAGATAACAACCGGTTATAGCCGATAGCATTTATTTATCGGCTGAATATATTTTTGCTTATTATTCACCACGCTTTTTAGGTGTGTCATTTTTGCTCATATTTCACTCCCCCAGATAAAATCTAATTAATTTATTCAACTTATCTATATTATTTCAATATTTTTTGTAAATAGGCTCTATTATTTAATAATCACGTATTTAGTGTAAATAAAGTAAATAAAGCAAATAAAGCAAATAAAAACTATTTATAGAATAAAATTAATTAGCTCATTAATACATCATTAAAAACAAAAAATATCAATATAGCTATTAGGATGTGTAGAAAGAGGTAGAAAGAAGTATAAAAAAGGGGGAATGGGTGGGGGCCCTGCCAGCGCATCCCGGCACACACATCCCCTGCTATGGCTGCTTCCTTCCGGACCTGACCAAGTTAACAAGTTAGCGTTGCGGGAGAACCAACAGAGCCCCCATAGATTGCTTTTTCAAAAGCAGGTCGCATTATGCTTGATATCAATTGAAATAGCAATAAAGCAGCCCCTAAGTGCTGATTTATTACACAAGCATTGCCACTTATTGAATATAACACCTATTTATTTATCTTTTTTCAATGATAATCATTGAAATAGCCGTTCAATCTATCAGTAAGATAATGTGTTTTTCAGCTTACAGAAAAGATCTGCCAATAAAAAGAGTTACTTAATAGGAAAAAGTACTAGCTTAATATCTTGCGTGACACCATTGTTGATAACAACTTGATCTGAATCTTTCTCACTAGCAAACAAAATTTTATCGCCGACAGAAATTGTTGCGCCGACAGTCAAATGTGCATTAGTACGCACTTCATTTTGTTGATAGCTTAATTCAAATGGGAATGGTGATTGCTTACCTTCAACATCATAATATTTCTGAGATAATATTAATACTGGCAGCCCTATCATCGCTGATTCATCAGCTAAAGTGACTGTTAACAGTGCATCTTCAGGTAACTTAGCGTGCTGCAAAATGACAATTTGGCCGCTAACGGAATCTGTGCCTAAATTTTGTTGCATTGATTGTTGTGAACTGCCGAGCTTCTTTTCTTTTGGCTTATTGTTATTGCCTTCACAACCAGATAATAACGCCAATATAATGAAACACATAATAACCCGATATAATTTCATAATGAGCGTCCAATAAATTTGTTATAATAAGTATTATTAATTTTTATTTTCTTTAAACCTAGATATATTGCTAGCTAGTCAAATTATAACCAATAAAAGTCAATTAATGAAATTATATTTCAAAATGTAACAAACAAAGACTATTCATTTTAAACATCAAGTGGAGATAGTTCATTATAATCCATTGATTAACCAACATTAATATCTCTACAGCAAAGGTACTTTTAGGATAAAGCAGAAACGACCTACCTATTTTTGTTGATTAATGGGAAAATATTGCCATCAGACATTAATTCACCCATTGCAAGGTTGTTATGAGTCCAGAGCTGCAAAATTTAATTCATCTTTTAGAATTAGAAAAAATTGAAGAAGGTCTTTTTCGTGGGCAAAGTGAAGACCTTGGTTTACCACAGGTTTTTGGCGGACAAGTTGTTGGCCAAGCAATGTATGCTGCTGAACAAACCATCCCTGATAATCGCGTTATTAACTCATTTCATAGCTACTTTTTGCGCCCAGGAAACAGCCAACATCCCATTATTTATGATGTAGAAAATTTAAGAGATGGCGGTAGTTTCAGCACAAGAAGGATCAGTGCCATTCAACATGGTAAACCTATCTTCTTTATGACTGCATCTTTTCAAGCGCAAGAAGAAGGTTTTAACCATCAAAATTTGATGCCAGAAGTACCTTATCCTGATGAACTGCTCTCACAAGAAGAGATTATTAATCGCATTGTCGATAAGCTGCCAGATGCTATCAAAAAATATGTTTTACGCCCTAATCCATTTGAATTCCGCCCTGTTCAATTTTATAGCCCATTCGATGCGCCGCCATTGGAGCCATTTCGCTATATTTGGTTTAAAGCTAAAGGTGAGTTACCGGATATACCATCATTACACCATTATCTATTGGGCTATGTATCTGACTATAATTTCTTACCAGCAACATTACAGCCTCATGGCCGTGGCTTTATGGAGAGAGATTTGCAGGTTGCTACAATTGATCACTCCATGTGGTATCACCGCCCTTTTAAAATTGATGACTGGCTATTATATGCCATTGAAAGCCCATCAGCCTCTGGCGTCCGCGGATTTGTAAAAGGGCAAATTTACAATAAACAAGGTCAATTAGTTGCAACAGCAGTCCAAGAAGGCGTGATCCGTAAAAGAAAATCTATTTAATTTTAACTTTTATCGATTGCGGCACTCAGCATTAAAAGATAATGGCAGCTAAATAAGAAATTAAAGCTGCCATTATTTTAAATAAGAGTTCATATTAATTTGATATTAATGTTTTGATTAATTATATGCATTCTCACCGTGATAAGTGATATCAAGCCCTTCTCTTTCTTGCTCAACATGTACTCGCAACCCAACCGTTTTATCCGCAATAATAAAAGCGATATAAGCCACAATAGCCGTCCAAACAACACAAACTAGAATACTGAATGCTTGAATACCGACTTGCTTCATCATTGTTACACCTTCGGCATAGCCAATGCCACCAACCGCAGCAGAAGTGAACACGCCAGTGAGTAAGCATCCGACAACACCACATACACCATGGACACCAAAGACATCACAAACATCATCAACTTTTAACCATTTTTTGAGAATGACGACGCCCCACAATCCAGCAGCTCCACTTATTAATCCGATGATTAATGCCCCTGCAACACTGACTGTTCCAGCCGCTGGAGTGACACCAACAAGCCCAGCTAAACACCCCGAGCACGCGCCAAGTAGAGAAGGTTTCCCTCTAAATATCCATTCAGCTAATGTCCATGATAAAATTGATCCGGCCGCTGCCGCGACAGTGTTAATAAATGCCAAGGCAGCTATTTCATCAGCACTCCCCGCCGAGCCTGCATTGAATCCAAACCAGCCAATAAACAGAATTGCCGTGCCCATAAATACCATGGGAAGATTATGTGGTTTAATTGCTTCTTTGCCGTAGCCCGTTCTTTTACCCAGTAAGTAAGCACCAACCAAACCCGCAACAGCAGCATTAATGTGGACGACAGTACCACCCGCAAAGTCAAAAGCACCATCTTGCGCTAACAAACCGCCGCCCCACACCATATGTGCCATTGGCAAATAAGAGAAGCTTGTCCAAATGATGGCAAAAATAAGTATGGCTGAAAATTTAACTCTTTCGCCCAATGCACCAACCACCAGCGCGACTGTTAAACAGGCAAAAGCACCTTGAAATGCAACATGGATAAATTGCGGTATGGTTGCAGATAAGCTCGCAATACTCATCCCATGTAGCATTATTTGGTCGAAACCACCGAAGAAATCATTCCCCTCACTAAAGGCTAAACTGTAGCCATAGATTATCCAAATGACGGAAACAAGGGCAAAAATCACCACAGTTTGTGCCATTAATGACAGGACATTTTTACTTCTCAACAATCCTCCATAAAAAAGTGCAATCCCGGGCAAAATCATAAATAGCACTAAAGCCGTACAAATCATCATAAAAGCATTATCAGCTTTGTCTAAATTTGTCGTCGAAGCTAACGCGCTGGCAGGAAAACTCGCTATACCTAGCACATATAAACATGGCAAAAGTTTACTCATTCCAGTTCTCCTATAATGCTTCATCTTGTTTTTCACCAGTGCGAATACGCACGGCTTGTTCAAGCGCTAATACAAAAATTTTCCCGTCGCCCACTTGCCCTGTTTTTGCTGATTGTTCTATAACTTCAACAACCTGCTCGACAAATTCATCTGGTACTGCAATTTCCATACGAACTTTAGGTAAAAAATCAACCGTATATTCTGCACCTCTATATAATTCTGAATGCCCTTTTTGTCGCCCAAAACCGCGAACCTCAGTAATTGTTAGGCCTTGAATACCAATATCTGATAATGCTTCTCTGACATCATCTAACTTAAAAGGCTTAATGATTGCGATGATATATTTCATTTTCCCTCCAATTTCTTAGTTCCCCTGTTTGCTTATCGGGCTCAATATGCACAATAGAAAACATAACAGGCAGCATATTCCTCTAATAATCCAATAATTCTTTTTGAAATACAGAAGGAACAAATGAAATAAAGCAAGATATATGCCAATAAAACTCACATCGAAATTGACATAAAATAGGCAGTAAAAAGGCCACTTCTTATTGAGTGGCCTGATAGGTCATGCATCATCATTGTGCAAAAAAATTATGCTAACATCTCTTCCATTTCGGCATTATCATGTAAATTCAATGCATTTCCGACTTGTTGTAATTGGTACATCTGATAATAGCGCCCTTTTTGTTGTAATAACTGCGCATGATGGCCTTTTTCAACAATTGCACCACGATGTAGCACAACAATTTGGTCTGCATCAACAATGGTTGATAAACGATGAGCAATGACGACAAGTGTTGTTGTTTGGCGGATAACTTGCAGCGCTTTTTGAATCGCCTGTTCTGTTCCTGAATCAATATTGGCCGTTGCTTCATCTAATATTAAAACTTTTGGTGAAACAACCAATACTCTTGCCATTGCTAATAATTGACGCTGTCCAACTGAAAGGGTATTCCCTTGCTCACCAAGTAAAGAATCAATACCTTCTGGTAATCTTCTGACATGCTCCGCAAGCTGGACAATCTCTAAAACTTGCCAGACTTTTTCTTGTGAAATTTCTCGTCCTAAAGCGACGTTATCAAAGAAGGAAGCAGCTAAAACAACCGGATCTTGCTGCACCATCGCAATTCCATTGCGTAATACCTGATGTGATAAAGAATGTAATGGTCGCCCATCCAATAAAATTTGACCTTGTTGCCAAGGGTAATAACCCATAATCAGATTTGCTATCGTACTCTTACCACTTCCGGTATGTCCGACTAATGCAATGAAATTATTTTCAGGAACATACAGATTAATATCATTGAGTACTTTTTTATCTTTCCGATAAGCAAAAGATAAATTTTGGATATCAATCGAACCATTTTGTAATGGTTCTTCGTTATTTCCGTAAGCTTGTTTCGGGCTATCCATCAACTCAAATACGCGCTCCCCTGAAACAACAGCTTGTTGTAACATAGATTGTTGAGAAGTTAGCTCAATAAGGGGCTCGTTCAAGCGCCCCAAATAATTAATAAAAGCATAAAGCACCCCGACCCCAATTGTGCTCGCGCCATCAAAGCCGAAAAGTAATAGTAACCCACATAAAATTGACGCTGAAATTAAACTTAATAAAGGCCGCAGCAATAATCCATCTAACTTCAATGCTTTCATGCGCGCATTGTAGTGGTCTCGATTAATTTGTAGCATTT
Organism: Providencia sneebia DSM 19967; assembly: GCF_000314895.2. Lineage (GTDB taxonomy): Bacteria > Pseudomonadota > Gammaproteobacteria > Enterobacterales > Enterobacteriaceae > Providencia > Providencia sneebia. The sequence continues at coordinate 3,537,049 of NZ_CM001773.1, forward strand.
TTTCGCCAAATCGAGCTTGTTGGCGAAATTGCTGAATAACTGTCATACCATTAATAATTTCATTAAAACCATTATTAATATCAGCAAGATAAGTACGAACACGGCGAACAATTGGTGTACTCAAACGCTGGTAAACTACCATCACAATAATCACAGCAGGAAACATTGTTGTCGCAATTAACGCCATTCGCCATTCAAGTGCAAACATGGCAACCAGCATGGCACAAACCAATGCCAAGCTACGAAATACCGTTGGTACAACCATGACAAATAGATCTTTAATGACTTCAGTATCATTCGTGACGCGAGAAATAATTTGCCCTACGGGTTGATTATCAAATGCGCTTAGTGGCTGACGTAAAGCCGCACTCATCACGTCAGTACGCAATGTTTGAACAATACCAACCGCGGCTTTGTTAAAGAGTATTTTTTGATAATAATGCAGCAATGCCGCCGCAATTTGTAATAACACAAAGCCAATAACCATATATAACGTTAATGGCATGATGATTTGCTTTTTCGCAACCATATTATCAATAAAGTAGCTGATCAATAACGGACCACTAACTTCGGCAATTGCAGCAAGCCAGAGCATAATTATCCCGATGATCATTGTGCTACGATATGCTTTACCATATGAAATCAAACGTTTTAATGCAGGCCAAATAGCCTTTTTCTGGCTCATAGATCACCGTCCAAAGCCGCTTCGATTTGTTGATAACGATACATATCTTTATACCAACCAGGCAAATTGATAAGCTCTGAATGTTTCCCTTCAGCCACCACATGTCCTTGGGATAAAACCAGAGTAAGATCTGATTCTACTAATGCTGATAAACGGTGAGCACTAATAATTAATGTTTTACCTTGCCGCCATTGATTTAAATTCTGCAAAATAGTGAACTCTGTTTGCCCATCAACCGCAGATAATGCATCATCTAAAATCAATATTTCAGCATTTTGCAAAATAGCACGAGCAATTGAAATTCGCTGTTTTTGCCCACCAGAAAGCATAACACCTCGCTCACCAACTTGTGTTTCATATCCTTCCGGTAGCCTTAAAATATCATCATGAACACAAGCGATTCTTGCGGCTTCTGCAATTTGTTCTTGAGTGGCTTGCGGATGACCCAGCGCAATATTAGCAGCGATAGTATCGGAAAATAAAAAAGGAGATTGATTGACAATTGCCAGCCTGCCACGCCATTCATTTAAACGGAGATCTTTTAGTGGCTTATTTTGGTATTCAATGTCACCTACATCAATATCAAACTGGCGTTGCAGCAAGGCAATTAAGGTTGATTTTCCTGAACCTGTCGGCCCACACAATCCTAAAAACTGCCCCGGTTTTAATGAAAAATGGATATTTTGTAAAACATGACGCGTCGTTTCAGGGTATTTAAATGATTGAATATCAACATTAAGATCACCTCGCTTATCTTCAAGCGATAATGTTCCATCTTTGATCCCCAAAGGTTCATCTAACAATGCTCGGACACGGCTATAAGCAGCACTTCCGCGTTCGACAATATTAAACATCCATGCAAGTGCTAACATTGGCCAAATCATCAATCCTAAATACATAACAAAACTAGTCAATTCACCAAGCGTTAATGTTCCTTGCAATACCATCCAACTACCACCCGCTATAGCAAATAAATTTGCCATACCAATCGCAATAAAAATGGTTGGATCAAATCTCGCATCAACCTTCGCCACATGCATATTACGGCGGCCAGCTTCGGTAGCAATTTGTTCAAATTGGTTAGATTGATGTTCTTCAAGACCAAATGCTTTAATCATGCGAATGCTGGTTAAACTTTCTTGAGCTTGGTTATTTAGTGATGAAAAAGCGCCTTGAGCATGTTTAAAGCGATTATGTAGCTGATCACCATAACGTTTAATGACAAGAGCCATAATTGGCATAGGAATCAATGCTAATAATGTTAATTGCCAACTAATTTCCACACTCATCATAATTAATACAGCACACCCCATGACGAGGGAATCGACCAATGTTAAAACCCCTTCCCCAGCCGCGAAAACAACTCGGTCTACATCATTTGTTGTGCGGGCAATAAGGTCACCGGTTCGGTAACGCAGGTAAAATGACTGGCTCTGTAAGCTAAGTTGGCGATAAAATTTTTGTCGTAATTGAACAGCTAGCTTATAAGAAGCACCGAATAGCCATAATCGCCAAACATAACGTAGCCCATAAACAGCAATGGCGATGACTAACATAAGTGCGACATAAATAATCACTTGGTTTATTACCATTGTTTCACTACTGATGCCGTCTACGACAATTCCCACAATCCTTGGGGGAATGAGTTGTAAAATAGCAATGATAATTAAAAAACAAACAGCACCAAAATAGCGATGCCATTCACTAAGAAAATACCAACGTAATTGTGAAAATAATCGCACAGAATCGCTGCCTTGAATGAGGTTTAACTATTACTACCACCGATAGAGAATTATTCTTTCGATGATTATTCTTTAGGTCATTAATAAGTAAAAATAAGGTTTACTATAGCTATGACTGAAATAGATTTAGCTATCTAGACTTACCCTAGATAATACAATAGGTTAAATATAAATCATAGGTTATTCAGGAATAGGCAAAACTGTTGTATATTTTATTTTTTCCATAGCAAAACTTGAAGTCACATCGTTTAGCCCATGAACGCCATTGACTAATTTTTTATAAAATAGATCATAAGATTTCATGTCCTTGACTTCAACTTGCATCAAATAATCGTATTCACCCGCCATGCGGTAAAACATTAATACTTCAGGAAGTTGATTAACAAATGTGACGAATTGCTCATACCATTCACTGTTATGATGCTGAGTTTTGATCATCACAATAACGGTTAACCCTAACCCTAATTTTTCGCCATCAAGCAATGTGACTCTGCCACGAATATAACCATCATCTTCCAAACGTTTCAATCTTTTCCAACAAGGTGTTGATGTTAAATTGACTGATTCTGCAAGCGAGCTTAGCGATAGACCGCTGTCATTTTGTAGCAAACGAAGTAATTTTTTATCAATTTTATCTAACATGTTTACTCACCTCTATGCGCTTGTAATAAAATGGCAGCCATTACCCAAAGAATTTTTATCCAAAGAACAATGTGATTTTACCTAATTAGTTGCATTACAGTACAATCAATTAATCAATAAATGATAACTATCGTGTCAAATATCCAAAGATAGCGTGATTATGATAATTACCCACCAACATTTGCAAGGTGATAGGTAACATAATCGATATCATTTTCATTCAGCAATAGGAGATAATTATGAAACGCGCAGTTGTCGTTTTTAGTGGTGGACAAGACTCAACAACCTGTTTAATTCAGGCACTAAAAAATTATGATGAAGTGCATTGTATCACCTTTGATTACGGACAACGCCATCGTTTCGAAATTGAAGTCGCTAAAAAATTGAGCCATGATTTAGGGGCTACAGCACATAAAGTTTTAGATGTGACACTTCTTAATGAACTCGCTATTAGCAGTCTTACTCGAGATAATATTCCCGTGCCAAATTTCACTGAAAGTGAAGCGAGTGGGCTTCCTAGTACTTTTGTACCGGGTCGTAATATTCTGTTCCTTACGCTAGCCGCTATTTATGCTTATCAAATACAAGCAGAATCAGTTATCACTGGCGTATGTGAAACGGATTTCTCTGGTTATCCTGACTGCCGCGATGAGTTCGTTAAAGCGCTTAATCATGCCGTTAATCTGGGTCTTGCCAAAGATATTCGTTTCGAAACCCCTTTAATGTGGCTGAATAAGGCTCAAACTTGGGCACTCGCTGATTATTACGGTCACTTAGCAACAATTCGTGAGCAGACTCTAACATGCTATAACGGTATTCAAGGTGACGGCTGCAAAGATTGCGCTGCATGCCATTTGCGTAGTAAAGGTTTAACTGAGTACTTAACTAATAAACAAGCCATTTTAGCATCTTTGAAAAAACTTACTGGCCTTAACTAATATTATAAGAATTTCTTCACCGGAAAATAGATTCTCACATTTTCCGGTGAATGATTAATTAACCTCAATAAATTGATCAGACTCACCTTGCAATAACGGTTCAAGATGCTCAAGTAATTCTCCACTGATAACAACGGACTTATTTGTTGCTAACTCAACGAATACAAAAGTCACCGTTACATCCGAGATCAACGTTTTCTTACCGTTTTTCTCTCGAATAATTTGTTGATAGCATGAAGCACTTTTTGTCCCTATTCTTTCCAACCGAGAAATCACAGTCAGCTGGTCAAAAAGCACCGCACCTTGGCAATAATTAATATTAATATTTACAGCAACCATACCAAGGTTATTTTTCAATAAAAAATTCAGTAAGTTGTGATTCTCTAACCAAGCCCAGCGGGCTTCCTCATAAAACTCTAAATAGCGTGCGTTATTAACATGATTAAAAACATCAATGTGATGACCATAAACTTTGATTTGTGTTGCCATAACTACTCCGACCAGTTTCTTTTTTTATTACAAAAAGATAACAAATAATTAAAATATTTCTCAAAATAATTTATTACTCGTGATCAAAATCTCATAAAAATAGCGTAAATGAACCGCCTTTATAAAATGAGGCAACACAACCAAAATCATCTAATAAAAAACCATCACATCATGAGGAATGCCCATAACAAATAAATTATGGGCATTCCTTGTTTTAGAGAATTAATTTATCGCGATTTTTTTCTAAGAACGCAGGTCCAATTCCAGAAACTTCGAGTATATTTTCCAAGCTATTAAATGCTCCGTACTTTTCCCTATACTCCACAATTGCCTTTGCTTTTTGTATGCCAATGCCATTAAGTTTTTCGGCTAACTCTTCAATACCAGCTTGATTAATATTAACTTTATTGGAATCTAAAACTTTTTGTTGTTCCGTCTGTTTCTCTACTGATTTTTTAGAATTAACCGACATAACCTGTTTTTCAGGTTCAACTTTTTTAGCTATCACTGGTTGTGAATAGGCAAAAAGAGTAAAGATAACCAATATACAATTAAGACCTTGTTTGAATACTTTCATCCATTTCATTATTGTTTTCTCCTATCTAAATTGGAGATCCCACAATGCCTAAATCAGGATACAAAAGCTTTTTCAGGAAATTCATAATGAGAAAGGCCACCCAAAGGTGGCCTTAGATAAAACATCATTACACAATAAACTGTGAAGCGCTTCGCAAATTACTCTAAGTTAAGCACTTCAACTTTCGCATTATTACGCAGGTTCAACATGAGAGCTTCATTAATTGCAGCTTCCATCATACCTTTATATTCTTTCGTTAAAGTAGCCAGTTCTTCTTCTGTTGCTTTTCCTGGTGTGACTTTATCAAGTTGAATAAGAACAAGGTTATCCTGGGCATCACGAGCGGCTATATACGTTACCTTACCTGCTTCAGGTTTAGGCATTGCCATTGCCGCTGAAATGATAGGCGTTTGTGGCATAGCTCTAGAAACCGTTTCTGACGCCGTAAATTGAGTGCCCGCAGCAACTAATGCAGCATCTCCTTCGCCCGCTTTTAACGCAGCCAGTAATTTATCACCTTCTGCTTTTAATTCAGTATTGGCTTTTTGCTTCTTAACTAACGTCTCAATATCTGACTTAACTGTATCTAATGGTTCAATTTTCTCTGGCTCATGTTGTGTAACACGAACAACAAACGCTCGGTCACCTTCAACGTTAATAACATCAGAGTTAACACTCGTTGAACCATTTTGATCGACTAAACGTTCACTGAAAATTTCATTGATAACAGCTGGGAAATTCAATTCAGCAGGTGGGTTATTTTTATCAAACCAACCTGTCGTCATGATTTTCAGTCCTGAAACTTCTTCAACTGAAGCTAAAGACTCATTATCATTCGTTGCAGCCTCACTAACTTTTTGTTGTAAATCATAGAATTGTTTAACATTCTTTTCTTGAGTTAATGTTGCTTTTAAATCATTTTTCACTGAATCAAAAGGTTTGATATTTTCAGGTTTAATATCATCTAAACGGAAAATAACAAAATTGGTACCATACTCAACTGGTGCCGAAATTTGCCCCTTTTCAGAAAGATTAGCATTAACAATTTCAGCAGGTGTTGAGATAGCTTCCATCCAACCAATCACACCTTTATTTGATGCACTGAATTTATCAGTTGATTTTTCAGCTGCTAAGACTTCAAAGTCAGCACCCTTTTTCAACTCATCCGCGATTGCTTGAGCTTCTTTTTCTGAAGCAACTTGGATCATGCTGTAATGTTTTTGTTCCGCTTGAGTATAATTCTTCAAGTTTTGATCGTAATAAGCTTTCAGTTCTTCATCAGTAACCACTTGTTCTGGCATTGTCGCAGCATCCATAACAACATAACTTACTTGAACTTTTTCAGGTGAGACAAAGCTATTTTGATGCATATCGTAATAGGCTTTAATCTCTTCATCTGTTGCAGACTGTTTAGCCTCAACATTCGCTAAAGATAGCGTTGCAGTACGGATTTCACGCTCTTGTAAAAATAGCTCTGCATATTGCTTAACTTCAGAAGGCAAAGCAAATTCTGTTCCTGTGAATGCTTTTGCTAATTGTGTTCGCACTAAATCACCACGGATTTGAGCAGCGAAATTATCAGCATTAACATTATATTGATTCAGGATACGTTTATATTTTTCACTATCAAATTGGCCATCTGTTTGGAAAATTGGCATAGCAAAAATGGCTTGTTCAATTTGTTTATCGCTGGCAGATAGATTTAATTCATTTGCATATTGATTAATTAGCTCACTATTAATCAAGTTATCTAAAGCTTGTTGACGCAGTAATCTCATGCTCTCTTCATTACCAGCAACTTCTGAGAACTTATCACCAAGATAGTTTTGCAAAGATTGACGTTCTTGCGAGAAAGCCTGTTGTAATTGCTCCCTGCTAATCGACTGTCCATTAACTTGTGCAGCATCATTGCTTGAACCGCCAATAACGTAACCGGCAACACCTGTCAGCACGAATGACAGTATAATTATAGCCAGTAGCACTTTGATAAAAGGACTGTTCGCCTTCGTGCGTAGATTGTCCATCATAAAAAGGCTTTACTCCGCTTTGTTAAATACAATTTTCTAATAATACGCTAATCTTAACCCAGATTGAAAAAAAAGCGCACCATTTCCATGATGCGCCTCTATTTTAGCCGATTAAAAGTATTCAGTCAGTGTTAGTTTTGCAAAATAAAGCAAACTTAAAATAGACTTAATTAACCATTAACCGCGTCTTTTAAACCTTTACCTGGGCGGAAAGCTGGCACTTTAGCCGCTTCAATATTAATTTCTTTACCTGTTTGCGGGTTGCGCCCTACACGAGCTGCACGTTCACGAACGGTGAATGTACCAAATCCAACTAAAGCTACATCATCGCCTTTGCTTAGAGTATCTGTTACTGACGCAACAAATGCATCTACAACACGACCCGCTGCTGCTTTAGAAATATTCGCTTCAGAAGCGATTTGATCAATCAGTTGAGACTTATTCACTCTTATCATCCCCATATTAGTTTTGACTATGATCTTAATTAGATTAATGGTTAGTTAGCTAATTATGATGCAGCCGTTATATCAATCCTGAATGCCAATGGCAAGAAAACTGTTATATCCAATAGTTATCAGGATGTTCCTTAAATTAACGACGAAAAAAAAGACTGACAAGTCCTAAACGCACTGTCAGCCTTATATTTATATGAACTTCTTGATTCAGCTCACTGTTTTCGATTTGTTTTTTACGACTTCCGCACCAAATGGTGGGTTTTGTAAAGCCAAAGAGAGCACTTCTTCAATGGTTTTAACCGGATGAATATCTAAATCCGCAATCACATTTTCAGGAATTTCTTCCAAGTCACGTTTATTTTCAAATGGAATTAAAACTGTTTTAATGCCACCGCGATGTGCTGCTAATAATTTTTCTTTCAAACCACCAATCGGTAAAACAAGACCTCTTAGTGTAATTTCACCCGTCATTGCCACATCAGCTTTAACTGGATTGCCTGTTAAGCAAGATACCAAAGCTGTTGACATTGCAATACCCGCACTTGGTCCATCTTTTGGTGTCGCACCTTCAGGCACATGCACATGAATATCGCGTTTTTCATAGAAATCACCATTGATCCCTAATTTTTCAGCGCGAGCACGCACAACCGTTAATGCAGCCTGAATTGATTCTTGCATGACTTCACCAAGAGAACCGGTATAAGTTAATTTACCTTTACCAGGAACACAGGCTGTTTCAATGGTAAGTAAGTCACCACCAACTTCAGTCCATGCTAGGCCAGTAACTTGACCTACTCTGTTTTCCGTATCTGCTTGACCGTAATCGAATTTACGCACACCGAGGAAATCTTTTAAATTATCGGCATTAATTTCAATGTGCTTAAGCTTTTTATCCATTAATAAAGATTTAACGGCTTTACGGCACAATTTAGAAATTTCGCGCTCAAGACTACGCACACCAGCTTCACGAGTGTAATAACGAATAATGCTGATTAGTGCACTATCATCAATCGTTAATTCACCTTTTTCAACGCATTACGTTGAATTTGTTTTGATAACAAATGTTGTTTCGCAATGTTCAGTTTCTCATCTTCGGTATAACCAGAAAGACGGATAACTTCCATACGGTCTAACAAAGGTGCTGGTATATTCATCGAGTTCGATGTCGCAACAAACATGACATCAGAAAGATCATAATCAACTTCTAGATAGTGATCGTTAAATGCAACGTTTTGTTCTGGATCTAACACCTCAAGAAGCGCTGATGCAGGATCACCACGCATATCCGAAGACATTTTATCTATCTCATCCAGCAGGAACAGTGGGTTTTTAACACCAACTTTTGCCATTTTCTGAATAAGTTTACCCGGCATAGAACCAATATAAGTCCGTCTGTGACCGCGAATTTCAGCTTCATCACGAACGCCACCGAGTGCCATACGGATATATTCACGACCTGTTGCCTTAGCAATAGATTGGCCTAAAGATGTTTTACCTACACCAGGAGGCCCAACTAAGCACAGGATTGGCCCTTTAATTTTGCTAACGCGGCTCTGTACTGCAAGATATTCTAAAATACGTTCTTTTACACGTTCTAAACCATAATGGTCTGTATCAAGGACTTCTTGCGCTTTCACCAAGTCTTTTTTAACTTTGCTGCGAGCATGCCATGGTACCTGAACCATCCAATCAATATAGCTACGAACCACTGTCGCTTCAGCTGACATTGGAGACATCATTTTTAGCTTCTGCAATTCTGCTTCTGCTTTTTCATGCGCCTCTTTTGGCATTTTAGCTTCTTCGATTTTACGTTTCAGCGATTCATATTCATCTGGAGCATCATCCATTTCGCCAAGTTCTTTTTGAATCGCTTTCATTTGCTCATTCAAATAGTACTCACGCTGGCTTTTTTCCATTTGTTTTTTAACGCGATTACGTATGCGCTTTTCAACTTGTAGCAATTCGGTTTCTGATTCCATCATTGCCATCAAGAATTCAATACGCTCTACAATATTCGCCATCTCCAGCACGCGCTGTTTGTCTGCCAATTTTAATGGCATATGAGATGCGATTGTGTCAGCAAGTTTATCTAGCTGATCTTGTTCGATTGAATGTAGTGAAGTGAGCACTTCAGGTGGAATTTTTTTATTCAGTTTAATGTAACTTTCAAACTGATTAACAATCGTGCGATAAAGCACTTCTTGTTCTTTTTCATCAAGTTGCTCAGAAGCACGTTCTTTTGCTTCAGTTTCACTATAACCTTTTTTGCTCTTTTTACTTTCTTTAGCAGTTTCAACGGCTAAAGAGGGTAAATACTCAGCTTGAGCTAAAAAATATTCACCATTATCTGTTAAGCTACTGATACGTGCTCTTCTCAGACCTTCAACTAATACTTTCACTGTCCCATCAGGCAGTTTCAGCATTTGAATGACAGAAGCTACTGTACCAACAGAAAATAAATCATTTACCCCCGGCTCATCAGTCGAGGCTTCTTTTTGCGCAACCAGCATCACTTGCTTGTCATGATCCATCGCTGCTTCCAGACTGTGAATGGATTTTTCACGTCCAACAAACAGTGGGATCACCATGTGTGGGTATACCACTACATCACGCAGAGGCAATACTGGTATTTCAATGCGTTCGGAACGCTCTGGATTCATAAAGCTCTCTCTTCGTTTAGCTTGCGCTAGTTTAAGGGTTTCTAACTAAGATTTAATACTTCATAAAAAATATAAAAAATAAGAAACCACACTCAGAATATAAACTATATGGGGTCAAGATTTTAGCATTCAATAGCGACCTTAAATATAAAAAACAAAATGAGGGAAAATCCCTCATTTTAATTTCACAACAGTTTAAGTTCAGCTTTCGCTATTAATTATCGCCAGAAGCTTGAGCATCCGATTTGCTATAAATCAACAATGGCTCGGATTGTTCATTAATCACATTTTCATCAACAACAACTTTTTCAACATCACTCATCGAAGGCAAGTCGTACATTGTGTTAAGCAGTGCGGCTTCAACAATTGAACGTAAACCACGAGCGCCTGTTTTACGAATCATTGCTTTTTGGCAATGGCTTTTAATGCTTCTTCGCGGAACTCTAACTCAGTACCTTCAAGGCTAAATAACGCTTGATACTGCTTAGTTAGTGCATTTTTTGGCTCTTTTAAGATTTGAATTAATGCTTCTTCACTCAATTCGGTCAATGTTGCAACAACGGGTAAACGACCAATAAATTCAGGAATTAAGCCAAATTTAATTAAATCTTCTGGTTCCGCCTGCGCTAACAATGCACCTTCAGTTGCTTTTTCTGACTCGCCTTTGACTTCAGCAGCAAATCCAATTCCTGAATGTGTATTTAAACGTTGGCTAATGACTTTATCAAGACCAGCAAAAGCACCACCACAAATAAATAATATTTTTGAGGTATCAACTTGCAAGAATTCTTGCTGTGGATGCTTACGACCACCTTGTGGTGGAACCGCAGCAACTGTCCCTTCGATCAGTTTCAGCAATGCTTGCTGAACACCTTCACCAGAAACATCTCGAGTAATTGATGGATTGTCTGATTTACGAGAAATCTTATCAATTTCATCAATATAAACGATACCACGTTGTGCTTTTTCTACATCATAGTCACATTTTTGCAGTAATTTTTGGATGATATTTTCAACATCTTCACCCACATAACCTGCTTCAGTTAATGTCGTTGCATCCGCCATTGTGAATGGAACATCCAAATAACGAGCAAGCGTTTCTGCAAGTAATGTTTTACCGCTACCAGTAGGACCAATCAGCAGAATATTACTTTTACCTAATTCAACACCTTCGCTTGTCGTATCACCATTGCGTAAACGCTTATAGTGATTATAAACCGCAACAGCTAAAACTTTTTTAGCTTGTTCTTGGCCTATAACATAGTCATCAAGGTGCTCTCTAATTTCATGTGGAGTCGGCAGTGCACTGCGCTCACGATGAGGAGCAAGTTCTTTGATCTCTTCACGAATGATATCAAGACATAAGTCGACACATTCATCACAGATATAGACAGACGGACCGGCAATCAGCTTACGAACTTCATGCTGACTTTTACCGCAGAAAGAGCAGTACAACAATTTACCTGACCCCTCTTTGCGCTTTTCTGTCATCAGTTAACCTCACTTATAATTACATTTCCTTGTTTATTCAATATCTATAAAAAAACAAGGCGAAAAAATTCTTTGATATCAATAAGTTTTATTTTACTTAATATATCAATCTATTAACGGCTAGTATAAATATGGTCGACTAAACCATACTCTTTCGCTTCATTTGCAGACAAGAAACGATCACGTTCAGTATCACGGTTGATTTCTTCGATGGACTTACCTGTGTGTTTCGCCATCAATTCATTCATTCTCGCTTTTACTTTTAAAATTTCTTGTGCGTGAATTTCGATATCTGTCGCTTGGCCTTGGTAACCACCCAAAGGTTGGTGGATCATAACGCGAGAATTAGGTAAGCAAAAACGTTTACCTTCAGTACCAGCTGTCAATAAAAAAGCCCCCATGGAACAAGCTTGCCCCATACAAATTGTGCTGACATCTGGTTTAATAAATTGCATTGTGTCATAGATAGACATACCCGCAGTAATCACACCACCTGGTGAGTTAATATAAAGGTGGATATCTTTTTCTGGGTTTTCTGCTTCCAAAAAAAGCATCTGTGCGACAATCAAGTTCGCCATATGATCTTCAACTTGACCAGTTAAGAAGATAATACGTTCTTTTAACAGACGTGAATAAATATCGTATGAACGTTCACCCCGAGAGGTCTGTTCAATGACCATCGGCACTAATGCCATTTGGGATGCTAGCTTTTCCTGACTGCCAAAATGTGACATCGAAATCTCCTATTAAAAACTTTCTGGTGCTTACGCCTAAATTTGCTGTTTGTCCGGCTATTGGGCAAGGATCGTGCCACAAATAAACAGTTTGTCTTTAAAAATTTCCTGTCTTTAGCATAATTTTATTATCTACTCATATTTTTTATTTATTCGAGTTAATTTGAATCCCTCGTAAAATGAGCAGTAATAGACTTAGTATACAGCAGTAAACAAGACGTTCTATGGAATAGTTTAACACAAGTCTGTAAGGATTCACGGATTTGTGCATACAGATAAAACCGCATCTGACAAACAATAACAACTCAAATATACCAACATATACACCATAAAACATATCAATAATAAGCTAATGTTATACAACAATGCAGATATTATCGTTTGGTTGTAAATGTTATTTTTAAAGCGCTAGGTATTCTAATTGACAAAAAACCCGCAGCGCAAGACCACGGGTTTATTATTCAGAATAAATCAAAAAGAAAAATTAACCAGCTTGAACTTGGTTCATTAGCTCATTGAAGTTAGTTTCTTTTTCAGTGATTTTAGCTGACTCAAGAACTTTTTCTACTGCTTGTTCTTCTAGTGCTAGATTACGAACACTGTTCATCAGCTCGTTATTTTTGCTGTAGTACTCAATAACTTCTGATGGATCTTCATAGGCAGATGCCATTTCTTCGATCAGTGTTTTAACACGCTCTTCGTCTGCTTTCAGCTCATTTTTGCTGATCACTTCACCTAGCAGTAAACCGATAACAACACGACGTTTTGCTTGTTCTTCGAACAATTCACGTGGTAATTCCATCGCTTGTTTTTCGTTACCACCGAAACGTTGAGCAGCTTGGCGACGCAGAACATCGATTTCACCATCAACAACCGCTGCTGGTACTTCGATTTCATTCGCTTTAATCAAGCCTTCAAGAACTTGTGCTTTAACACGGTTACGTACCGCATTTTTCAGCTCACGTTCCATGTTTTTACGCACTTCTGCACGCAGACCATCAAGAGAACCATCAGCGATACCAAAACGTTTGATGAACTCTTCAGTAAATTCTGGCAGTTCACGTTGTTCTACTTTTTTCAGAACGATTGCAAACTTAGCCGCTTTACCTTTCAGGTTTTCAGCGTGGTAATCTTCTGGGAAGTTAACTTCGATATCGAATTCTTCACCCGCTTTATGACCGATGATGCCTTCTTCGAAACCAGGGATCATTCGACCTTCACCCATAACGAGTGCGAAATCTTCTGCTTTACCACCTTCAAATTCTTCACCATCGATAGAACCAGTGAAGTTGATAGTAATGCGAGAATCAGCAGCAGCGGCATCAGCCACTTCTTTCCACTCTGCTTGTTGCTTACGCAGAGTATCTAGCATATTTTCCAGATCTTCGTCTTTAACAGAAACAACTGGTTTTTCAACTTCGATTGTTTCCAGACCTTTTAATTCGATTTCTGGGTAAACTTCAAACTCAACAGAGTAAACGAAATCTTTACCATCTTCGAGCATCTCAGGCTTATAGCTTGGAGCACCGGCTGGATTGATTTTTTGTTCAACGATAGCGTTGATGAAGTTACGTTGCATAACATCGCCAAGAACGTCTTGCATTACAGACGCACCATAACGTTGTTTAACGATGTTCATTGGTACTTTCCCTTTACGGAAACCATCAATACGAACTTTTTTTGCAACACTAGCTAACTCGCTGTTTACTGCTTTTTCAATATCGGCAGCAGGAACGGTGATTGTTACACGACGCCCAAGGCCTTGAGTCGTTTCAACAGAAACTTGCATCTTTTTACCTCAAAAAAAATCTTAGTGATCGGTCTACTCCAGAGTTATGCCATTATCTATTAACAAATAATGACCATCTCCCTTCCAGAACCGGGGCGTTGCTTTCACAACGTTCATCCCTGATATCAGAAGCGTCCCGAAACCTTACTGAAAATTAGACGCAACATTATACCGATGCAGATGCTCTGAGTCGAGAAAAGCCGGACAAAAGACACCATATTCCTTTTCCCCGTTCTTCATTACAGGCAACAAATGTTCAAAAAACGCACTAAAGTAACGTAATTTGCAAAAAACGCTCATCAGTACAAATGATGACACCATAAAAAATAAATCAATTTTTAATTAAAATGACAACAAAACAAAATTCTGTCAATCAACTGACTGTTTTACCACCACCGCGGCAAGCAGGAGAATTTAATGTGGTATCCGCAAGTGCTTCCCATTCTGCTGGAGTATAGGTGTGCAGAGCTAATGCATGAATACTTCCCGCCAATTCATCAGCCAAAATAGCATAAATGTCACGGTGACGACCTACCATACGTTTATTTTCAAATTTTGCACTGACTAAAATAACTTTAAAGTGACTTTCAGAACCTTCGGGTACATTGTGTTGATAACTTTCATTCAGCACTTCAAGATGGCTTGGTTCAAAGGCCGCAGACAACTTTTGCTCAATGCAAGACTGCATATTCTGCGGTGCATTAGCAACCATAACAACTCCTTATTAAAAATAATATTTATTTTAGTTTGTTGATTAAATAATAACAAACCATTGAAAAAACAATCAGCTAAATTAAGTATAATTAAAGCTAACTTGACATTAAATCGGTAATAAAAGAAGCCGCATAACTTGCATAAAAAACCAGCAAATATCAATATATTTTAGTTAACTCTATTATTTTTTGTTATCTTGCAGTCAATGTGTGGTAGAGACAAATCATTTTCCAATGATATTATTCCTCCAGCTGAACGAATTTTTTCTGAAATTTTCGTTTAACTGTTCATAAAATTGGTCTGAATGATGTAAAGTTTTAAACATTCAATTGCGCATAGGCGCTATTGGATAAACACTTTAGTGTCAGATAGTGAATCACAAGATTTGTGTTACTGACTATTTGTATCATTATTGTTTATATAACTATTTGATGGATTAGTGATAGCCCATTTCGCTCGCACCATTATGGAACATACTCAATTAGGAAAGATGGACTGGTAAAATTATGTTAAGAAAACTCTGTTTTCCACTTATTGCTCTATTTCTTCTTGCTGGTTGCGCAGCAAGTAACAACACGTTATCGCTCGAACCTAAAATTACGCTGCCGAACAAAAATCCAACACTTAATGCCACTTCAATTAGTGTCAGCAGTGTTGATAATAGAACCTCAAAATCACTCGCAGAAGTTAATCGTAACGGCGCATTAGTTGTGCTATCTCCTTCACGTGATCCGCGTTATTTAATGCAAGAAGCCGTTGAAAAACAGATGGCCGCTAGAGGCTTTATGATCTCCTCACCTGCGAATGTAAATTTAGTTGTACAGTTGAACCAACTAAATGCTCAAGTTAATGAAGGTAGCTTACGTCATAACATTACAGTTAATTCAAGTGTCACCGTTACTGCAACGGCGCCTAACGGCTCAACTAAATCTCGCACGTTTACACGTAACTATAATAACCAAGAATTATTAGGTGCAAGCAACGAGAAAATAGAAAAGGCACTGAATACTGCGTTAACTGACTTAATTAATGATATGGCCAATGACCAAGAGCTAACCCAATTTATCAAACAAAATGCTCGGTAATAGTGCTAATTTTATTTTACTAATAGCCTAATTTTATTAGGCTATTAGTCCGTTAGCGCGCCTATTTATGTTGTTAGATATTATTAAGTATGATTAAGAAAACTTAACTGTTTTTGCTATACCATGCTAAATAAATACACAGTTGTGGAAGTCAATTCAGGACGTATCACTTTATATGAAGGGACTTTGTTTGGATGATGAAACCGTAAATCGACTAATCTTAAGTACATTACGCTAACTTAGATAAAACCAGTAATTTTAATAAAATCAACTAATTGAATATAAGAAACATGAATAAAATTGCTTCTAAAATGTTCAATGACTCAGGCCAATTATAGGAATATTATGTCCCGTGCGCTTTTACCTAATTCCGTCATTTTAATCCTATTAGGTTTTGTTTCTGGCCTTCCTCTAGCACTTACCGCTGGCACATTACAAGCTTGGCTAACTGTCGAAAATATTGATATCAAAACCATTGGTTTCTTTTCTCTTGTAGGTCAAGCCTATGTATTGAAGTTTCTTTGGTCGCCAATGATGGACAGATATACTCCCCCATTTTTAGGCCGTCGCCGCGGGTGGTTATTAACGACACAAATCTTACTTATTATTAGTATCGCCGCAATGGGTTTCATGAATCCTAGCCAGCATTTATGGTGGCTTGCCGCTTTAGCGGTCATTGTTGCTTTTTGCTCTGCTTCACAAGATATTGTCTTTGATGCTTATAAAACAGATTTACTGAGCGCTGAAGAACGTGGATTTGGTGCTGCTGTTTCAGTCATGGGCTACAGGATCAGTATGTTAGTCTCTGGCGGCCTTGCTTTATGGATGGCTGATAAATTTTTAACATGGAAACAGCTTTATTTATTGATGGCAGGGTTAATGCTAATTGGTGTAGTAGCAACCTTATTAGCGAAAGAGCCAGAAGATAACGGCACTGCGCCCACTTCATTAAAAAAAGCGATTTATGAACCACTCGCCGAATTTTTTAGTCGGAACAATGCATGGTTAATTCTATTACTGCTTGTCTTTTATAAGATGGGTGATGCTTTTGTTATGGCACTCAATACTAACTTTTTACTCAACGGGCTAGGCTTCAGTTTGAGTGAAGTGGGTGCTGTTAATAAAACGGTTGGTATGGCTGCAACCATTATAGGTGCATTGTTTGGTGGCTATCTCATGAAAAACATGAGCTTATTTAATGCCCTATTCGCCTTTGGTATTTTGCAAGGCGTCTCGAACATTGGGTACTGGTTCCTTGCGGTCACACCACCAAATATAATTAGTATGGGAAGTATCATATTCTTGGAAAATATTTTTTCCGGTATGGGCACGGCTGCTTTTGTTGCCTTACTGATGACGCTCTGTAATCGGTCACTTTCTGCAACACAATTTGCGCTTCTTTCAGCTCTTTCAGCTGTTGGGCGTGTATATATAGGTCCTATCGCAAGTATTACCGTCAGTGCGTATGGCTGGCCTATGTTCTATTTAATTTCTATCATTGTCGCAGTTCCAGGTATTTTGCTGCTTCTCGCTTGTCGAACCTCATTGGTTTATACGCAGAATACTGGGTTATTTCAACGCCGAGAACAGTATGCCCAAGCCTACAAGATAGCCGTTTATGCGTTGCTCATTGCCGTTGCTATTCTTGGTTTTTGGCTGTTAACATTGCTTATTACTTCCTTTGCATCTGTTAAAGCCTATTTATTCCTCAACCATCTCTCTTTCTGGCTACAGCTTCCTAATTATAAGGACATGATATTCAATATTGGTGTCTGTATAGGCGCAATTAGTTTAATTGTCGGTGGCTGCCTTGATTTCTTTGCTGTTCGCCGAGTCGTATCAAATCACGCTCAATAGTTAAGAAATAAATTATTAATTCTATAAACTTTTCCGGAGTGAAACTACTTCACTTCGGTTTTTTATTCGCCTCTCAAATTAGATCCAACTAGCAAATATCGATATATTCTCTTTTATACCGTGATAAACATCACTTAATTACTGAAATTTATTTCTTAATTACAGCATAAAAGTCTAATATCTCACACGTTTAGGGCAACCCAGCTTTTAAGCTAAATAATTAATAATTTCCGTTAATACTCAAACGAAAATAATATATCATGAAAAAACAACTTCTCTGTGTCGCAGCACTTGCATCCCTTGCTGGAACAGCTAATGCTGACGACTTTCTTGGCTATCAGAATGGTTTCGCGGACATCAATGTCAACTATTTAGATTGGTCTCACCGAACAGAAACCAAATCAGAATACACATCACGCAAAAAAGATTTTGCTTACATTGAGTTAGAAGGCGGCGCTAACTTCAATTGGGGTGAGCTATATGGATTTTTTGATGTTGAAAATCCATTTCATAAACGTCGTACTGAGCCAGGTCGTAACCAACGCTACACCATTAAAACCACAGCTCGAGTCTATTTAGGTGATACAGGTTTTAACGCTTACGGGCACGTGTATGGTACTTGGTCATTACCGGGTGCTAAATATGGTGGGAATTTCCATGAAGTTAACACGTTATACGGCTTAGGCTATAACACTGGCTTTGGTGATTTCTGGTTCAAGCCATTTGTTGCTCTACATTATGTAGATCAAACTTATTATTCAGGTAACAACGGTTATGTTGTTGGCTGGGTAGCTGGCTATGGTTTCAAAGTGTTTGAAGAAAACTTCATGATCACCAACTGGCATGAAATGGAGTTTGCTCGCCATAAACGCTACGGCAATGGTGGTCGTGATGGCGTCAATGGTGCCCTTGCATTCTGGTGGAATGCCACTCCAAACTTAGCTGCTGGTGTGCAATATCGTTATGCAGATAATAAACTGGGTGAAGATTTTTATCAGGACGGAATTATTTACACATTAAAATACACG
Source organism: Providencia sneebia DSM 19967 (assembly GCF_000314895.2). GTDB lineage: Bacteria > Pseudomonadota > Gammaproteobacteria > Enterobacterales > Enterobacteriaceae > Providencia > Providencia sneebia. Next base: position 3,555,962 of record NZ_CM001773.1, read on the forward strand.
TTCTAAGCCGTTAGTATGATTTTTCCAAAAAATAAATTTTCTTATTTATTTTCAATGCATTAAGATTATTTATTATTATTTCACCGATAAGACAAGATTTTTTGTCTTATCGGCATAAAAATATATTTTTAGTAACCATTCCTATTCCATTCTTACAATTAATCCATTCTTTTTTAGAGTGCATTTATGTATATTTTTCTTTGAAAAATTACAAAGTTATTTTATTATTAGCAAATATTTATCACATCAAAACGTCCACTCGCATTATTTTTAACCTTTTTGCTATAAATCCTTCACATGTGATCATATTAACATAAAGAGCTAACAATTCGATTTCTTTACCTTACAATTGTTTACACTAACATAACGTTACCGTAGAATGCCCCCACTGATGAAACGACAATTAGAATCTTTGTCATTTGGGGTCGTGGATGAGACTTATGAACTACAAAAAAAGCATTGGGGCAATCTCACTGGTTGTTGCTGCCTTATTACTAGGCGGTTGCGATATGGTGCTGATGGATCCAAAAGGCGCTGTTGGCGTTAAACAAAAAGAGCTGATTCTTATTGCAATCGGCTTAATGCTCATTGTTGTGATTCCAGTAATTTTCATGGCATTTATCTTTGCAATGAAATATCGTGAATCCAATAAATCAGCAACATACCGTCCTAACTGGGCTCACTCAAATAAAATTGAGTTGGTCTGCTGGACTGTTCCTATCATTATTATCATTATTCTAGGTGCTATCACTTGGAAAACGACTCATGAGCTTGATCCCTATAAGCCATTAGTTAGTGATCAGGAACCTGTCACCATTGAAGTCATTTCTGCTGACTGGAAATGGATATTTATTTATCCAGAGCAAGGTATTGCCACAGTTAACGAAATTGCATTCCCTACTGGTGTACCAGTTAATTTCAAAATTACGTCTGATTCTGTGATGAACTCGTTCTTCATTCCATCTTTAGGTGGGCAAATCTACGCAATGGCTGGTATGCAAACAAAACTTCATTTAATCGCTAATGAACCGGGTACTTATAAAGGCTTCTCAGCAAGCTATAGTGGTCATGGTTTCTCTGATATGAAGTTTAATGCGATTGCAACGCCAGACCGCCAAGGTTTTGATGAGTGGGTACAAAAGGTGAAAGCTTCACCTAAAACAATGGACACAATGCAAGCTTTCGATGAAGTCGCGAAGCCAAGCATGAATGTTCCTGTTACCTACTTCTCTAGCGTGAAACCTAACCTCTATGACGACATTGTTCTCAAGTTTGGTCATGAGCACCATAAAGGTCACGCTCCTGTAGATTCGCAAGAAGCGTCTACAGGTCATTCTATGCATATGAGCCATGCAGCTCATGCTGGCGCAGAGGAATAAGGGCATGTTCGGAAAATTAACACTCGATGCAATTCCGCTCCATGAGCCTATTATCGTCTTTACACTTATTGCTATCGTCATCGGCGGTCTTGCTGTTGTTGGTGCAATAACGTATTTCGGTAAATGGAAATGGTTGTGGAAAGAATGGTTAACATCTGTTGACCATAAAAGAATTGGTATCATGTATATCATCGTCGCAATGGTCATGTTGTTCCGTGGCTTTGCGGATGCCATCATGATGCGTGGTCAGCAGGTACTTGCTTCTGCTGGTCAAGAAGGGTTCTTGAATCCTCATCACTATGACCAAATCTTTACAGCTCACGGCGTTATCATGATTTTCTTCATGGCAACACCTTTTGTTGTTGGTCTGATGAACCTCGTTGTACCACTACAAATTGGTGCTCGTGATGTCGCCTTCCCATTCCTAAACTCACTGAGCTTCTGGTTCTTTGTTGTGGGTGTTGTGCTAATCAATATCTCGTTAGGGGTAGGTGAATTTGCACAAACAGGTTGGTTAGCATATCCGCCATTATCCGGCTTGGAGTACAACCCTGGTGTCGGGGTCGATTATTGGCTCTGGAGTCTCCAGATATCCGGTATTGGTACATTACTAACAGGGGTTAACTTTATCGCGACAATTATCCGTATGCGTGCACCGGGTATGTCGATGATGAAAATGCCAGTATTTAGTTGGGCAGCTCTTTGTACTAACGTATTGATCGTTGCTGCATTCCCAATTCTAACTGTGACACTAACTCTTCTGACATTAGACCGTTACCTTGGAACCCATTTCTTCACTAATGATATGGGTGGCAACATGATGATGTACATCAACCTGATTTGGGCCTGGGGCCATCCAGAGGTGTATATTCTTGTTCTGCCAGTATTCGGTGTGTTCTCAGAAATTGCTGCAACATTCTCCAAAAAACGGCTGTTTGGTTATACCTCTTTGGTATGGGCAACCATCGTTATTACCATCATGTCCTTCATCGTTTGGTTACACCACTTCTTTACGATGGGATCAGGAGCAAATGTTAACGCCTTCTTCGGCATAGCAACCATGATCATCGCAATCCCAACTGGGGTTAAGATTTTCAACTGGCTGTTTACTATGTACCAAGGTCGTATTGAATTTAAATCACCAATGCTATGGACTATCGGTTTCATTATTACCTTCTCTGTAGGTGGTATGACTGGTGTTCTACTTGCAGTACCTGGTGCTAACTTCGTTCTACATAACAGCTTGTTCTTAATTGCTCACTTCCATAACGTTATCATTGGTGGTGTTGTATTCGGCTGTTTCGCTGGTATGACATACTGGTTCCCGAAAGCATTCGGTTTCACCTTGAATGAAAAATGGGGTGTTCGCGCATTCTGGTTCTGGATTGTTGGTTTCTTCTTAGCATTCATGCCGCTATACATACTTGGTTTTATGGGCATGACGCGTCGTTTAAGCCAAAATATTGACCCTGAGTATCACTCAATGTTAGTTGCCGCTGCTTGTGGTGCTGGCTTGATTGCGCTTGGTATTGCATGTCAAGTTATCCAAATCATCGTCAGTATCCGTGATCGTCACCAAAATCTTGATTTAACAGGTGATCCATGGGGTGGACGTACTCTTGAGTGGGCAACATCATCACCACCACCATTCTATAACTTCGCGATTGAACCAAATGTTCAAACCCGTGATGCTTGGTGGGACATGAAAGAGAAAGGCATTGCTTATAAAAAACCAACTTCATATGAAGAAATTCATATGCCAAAAAATACAGGTGCAGGTGTGATTATTGCTGCATTTAGCCTGATATTTGGTTTTGCAATGATTTGGCACATCTGGTGGCTCGCAATCGTTGGTTTCGGTGGCATGATTGTCACTTGGATTGTAAAAAGCTTCGACGAAGATGTTGATTACTACGTACCTGTTGCTGAAATCGAGAAAATCGAAACTAAGCGCTTTGATGACCTACGTAAGGCAGGTGTGAACGATGTCAACTAATACAATGACTAATCAAAACTTAGCCCATGCAGAGCATGGGCACCATGATGCAGGCGGAACTAAAGTATTCGGTTTCTGGCTCTACATAATGAGCGATTTGATCCTGTTTGCTTGCCTGTTTGCCACTTATGTTGTTCTAGCAGATGGCACCGCTGGTGGTCCTGAAGGTAAAGATATCTTCAGCCTGAAGTTCGTTTTAGGTGAAACATTCCTGTTGTTATTCAGTAGTATCACCTACGGCTTTGCTATGCTGGCAGTGCATAAAAGAAAAATTGCGTCTGTTAATTTATGGTTATTCGTCACTTTCTTGCTTGGCTTAGGCTTTGTCATTATGGAAGTTTATGAATTCCATGAACTCATTGCAGAAGGCTTCGGTCCAGACCGCAGTGGCTTCCTATCTGGCTTCTTTGCTCTGGTAGCGACTCACGGTATTCACGTAACTTGTGGTTTAGTTTGGATTATCATTATGATCATTCAAGTATCACGCCGTGGTCTGACCGATGTAAACCAAACTCGTTTGAACTGCCTAAGTTTGTTCTGGCACTTCTTAGACGTTGTTTGGATCTGTGTATTTACCGTTGTTTATCTTCTGGGGGCAATATAAATGAGTCACGCAAAAGATGCTCATACTGGAGCAAGCCACGGTAGCATGAAGACTTACGTGATTGGTTTTGTTCTGTCAGTTATTCTGACAGTCATACCTTTCTGGATGGTGATGGAAGGTACTGCATCACAAGCGGCTATTCTTTGGACTGTTGTCGGTATGGCTGTTGTGCAGATCCTTGTACATCTCGTATGCTTCCTGCACATGAACACATCATCAGATGAGCGCTGGAACCTGATTGCATTCCTGTTCACTATGCTAATCATCGGTATCGTTGTCATTGGCTCTCTGTGGATTATGTACAACCTGAACATCAATATGATGCTCGACTAAAGAGTTGCCGATATGTTTAAGCAATACCTGCAAGTGACCAAGCCAGGAATTATTTTCGGAAATTTAATTTCTGTGATCGGCGGTTTTTTACTTGCCTCAAAAGGCTCTATTGACTACCCGCTGTTTATTGCAACTTTGCTGGGTGTATCACTGGTCGTGGCTTCTGGTTGTGTATTTAACAACTATATCGACCGTGATATTGACCGTATCATGGAAAGAACTAAGAATCGCCCTTTAGTTAAAGGGCTGATTGACCCGAAAGTTAGCCTGATTTATGCCTCTGTACTAGGTATTGCTGGCATGCTGCTACTTTTAGTCGCAGCTAATGCTCTTGCAATGCTCCTCGCAGTGATTGGTTTCATTGTGTATGTTGGTGTGTATAGCCTATATATGAAGCGTAAATCAGTTTATGGCACGCTAATTGGCAGTCTGTCTGGTGCAGCTCCACCGGTTATCGGTTACTGTGCCGTCACAAATGAATTTGATGCAGGTGCTCTTATCCTGCTGTTAATTTTCAGCTTGTGGCAGATGCCTCATTCGTATGCTATCGCTATATTTCGCTTTAAAGATTATAAAGCTGCCAATATTCCTGTACTGCCAGTTATTAAAGGGATCTCTGTCGCGAAGACACATATTTTCTTATATATTTTGGCATTTATGATTGCAACACTCATGTTAGCAATTAGTGGATATGCAGGTTATAAATACCTAATCGTTGCAGCTGCTGTCAGTATTTGGTGGTTAGGCATGGCGATTTCAGGGTTTAAAACTGAAAATGATGATCGCGTTTGGGCAAGAAAGCTGTTCGTTTTCTCCATCGTTGCGATAACATCACTCAGCATTATGATGTCTGTAGATCCAACAGTTTCAACAGATTCTGTTATCGCTTTCGTGAGATAATTTCCAGCAACATAATTTGACATAACAAAAATGGCAGGTATTACCTGCCGTTTTTATTTAATATCTCACCATCAGCCAAGATATGGCTAAAATATTCATTTCCTTATCCTAAGGTTCCCCAATAGAATAACCCCTTTTGTTTATATCTGAGGCTTTACCATGAACGATAACAAAATGACTCTCGCTGAATTACGTTCCACATGGGGGCTTGGTTCTGTATTTTCCCTTCGAATGCTAGGGATGTTCATGGTGCTGCCAATCCTGACCAGCTATGGTATGCAATTACAAGGGGCAACTGAGTTTCTTATCGGTGTCGCTATCGGTATTTATGGATTAAGCCAAGCCATTTTTCAAATTCCCTTTGGTTTGATGTCAGATAGAATTGGCCGCAAGCCGTTAATTATATTTGGTCTGATCATTTTTATTATTGGTAGTGTGATAGCTGCATTAAGTGATTCAATTTGGGGGATCATTATCGGGCGAGCATTACAAGGTGCTGGCGCAATTTCCGCTGCTGTCATGGCACTATTATCCGATCTCACCCGAGAACAAAATCGTACAAAAGCGATGGCATTTCTAGGAATTAGCTTTGGTATCACCTTTGCTATTGCGCTAGTTCTTGGGCCAATCATTACCCATTGGATTGGATTAAGTGGTCTATTTTGGGGAATTACGCTACTCGCAGCCGGTGCGATCCTCATGACGTTGTTTGTCGTCCCTAATAGTAATAAACATATTATTAACAGAGAATCTGCTTTTGTTAAGGGTAACTTACGGGCGGTTTTAACCCATCCACAATTATTGAAACTCAATATCGGTATTTTAAGTCTGCATGCATTATTAATGTCGAGTTTTGTTGCTCTCCCCCTGATTATGGAACATGCAGGCTACCTTGCCAAAGACCATTGGAAAGCTTACCTCATCACGATGTTAGTCGCATTTGTCACTGTGCTGCCTTTTATTATTTATGCAGAAAAGCACCGTAAAATGAAACAGGTTTTTCTGTTTTGTATTACGTTATTAGCACTTGCTGAAATAACTTTGTGGCTTTCAGGTAATAGCTTATGGATCATTTTTCTTGGTCTACAACTATTTTTTGTCGCTTTTAACATATTAGAAGCCATTCTTCCTTCTCTCATTAGCAAAGAAGCCCCAGCAGGTTATAAAGGAACTGCAATGGGTGTTTATTCCACAAGCCAATTTTTAGGTGTGGCAATAGGCGGAATTTTGGGTGGATGGTTATACGATTTGAATGGTGCAGCAACGGTATTTATAGGTGGGTTATTATTAACCGTGATTTGGTTTATTATCAGCATGACAATGCAGCAACCGCCCTATGTCAGCAGCATACGATTGGTATTACCTCATCGATTTAAAAATACTCAGAAATTACAGCAAACATTATTATCACAACCGGGTGTCCTTGAAGCGGTTATTATTCCTGAAGAGATGGGCATTTATATCAAAGTTGATAGAAAAATAACTTCCCGAGATCAGCTCGAAGCAATTATTCGTCAAGAAGATTGAAAAATAGCCCGCAACACATTGAGCTGCGGGCAAACAAGCTTAATCACGGAAATTATTAAATTGGAATGGTTGGCCTAAATCACTTGAACGCACGAGCGCCATTACAGATTGTAGGTCATCTCGCGATTTTCCTGTCACACGAACTTGTTCACCTTGGATTTGAGCTTGAACTTTTAGCTTACTATCTTTAATGGCTTTAACAATTTTCTTTGCAATGGCTGTATCAATACCTTGTTTCAAAGTCACTTCAACACTGTAACTCTTTCCACTGTGAACAATATCCTCTGGTACATTTAATACCGCACCATCAATACCGCGTTTTGCCATTTTTTCACGCAGAATATCTAATAGTTGTAACACCTGAAAGTCAGACTCACTTGTCACTTTGATAGATTCATTTTTCTCATTTAATTCAAAGCTGGCACTGACATTCTTAAAATCCCAGCGCGTAGTCAATTCGCGTTGTGCGTTTTCTACTGCGTTACGAACTTCATTCATTTCGACTTCTGATACAATATCAAATGATGGCATAGTTAAGATCTCCTGATAATCAATATGATGAATGATAGCTTCTTTCTATTAACAGCAAAAGTACTATACTGGAAATAAGAATTTACATGTGCCGTTATCGCTATATTCTTAGAGGGAATGTATGAAAATAACGCTAATTGGTTGTGGCGCAATGGGTAAATTATGGCTTGCTGCGTTAGCTCAACAAGGACATGATGTCCAAGGTTGGTTACGAATAGCTCAACCTGAAATATATATTGATGTTAATGAGCCTGATGACCGCTATTTTCGCGGCTTGCTCCCGTGTAACAGCATCAATCATCTTACGCATAGTGAACTTGTTATTGTCTGCTTGAAAGCATGGCAAGTTTCTGATGCTCTTCTGCCTCTACTTCACCAAATACCTGAGGTTTGTCCTATATTATTGCTTCATAATGGCATGGGGACGCTGGATGAGTTAGGTCCTTTAAAACACCCTTTTCTGGCTGGTGTCACCACACATGCCGCATGGCAAAATAATGACCAAGTATTTCATGTTGCTAATGGCATTACAGAAATAGGGGCAGTCAATTCATTAGCAGAGCCTTATTACCCTATTGCAGATCTATTACATAAAGCATTACCCGATGTAGCATGGTATAACCAAATTCTAGCAACTTGTTGGCGAAAACTGGCTGTAAATTGTGTCATTAACCCACTAACCGTGCTTTATGACTGTAAAAATGGCGAGTTAATGGCTCATCAAGTGCATATTGAAAAACTTATTACAGAAATCAACCAAGTGATTTCAATGGAAGGATTTCATGCGGATAAGGAACAACTTGCAGACTATATTTATAGCATCATTCATAGTACCGCAAATAACTACTCGTCGATGCTTCAAGATGTTCGCAATAAACGCCGCACAGAAATCGATTACATTACCGGTTATCTCATTAAACAAGCCAGAATGCATGGCCTTGACACGCCAGAGAATGATCGCATCTATCACTTAATTAAATATCAGGAAGAAAAAAATGACGGCTTCAGTGTTAATATGCATCGCCAATGGTAGTGAAGAGATAGAAACTGTCACCACTGCGGATTTATTAGTTAGGGCAGGAATTAATGTCACTTTAGCCAGTGTAACGGAAGATGGTTCTGTTGAAATAACAGCATCAAGAGGATTTAAAATTGTTGCTGATACGCCACTGATTAAGGTAGCAGATGAACCCTTTGATGCCATTGTCCTACCGGGCGGATTAGGTGGGGCTGAAACTTTCCGCGATAGTCCATTAGTCGTTGAAAAAGTAAGACGAATGCACCTTGATGGTAAAATTGTTGCGGCTATTTGCGCTGCACCTGCATTAGTTTTGGAGCATCACCAGCTTTTTCCAATTGGTAACATGACGGGTTTCCCTTCCATGAAGGATAAAATTGCAGTAGAAAAATGGGTTGATAAGCGGGTTTATTTTGATGAAAGAGTTAATTTACTGACGAGCCAAGGACCTGCGACAAGTTTCGATTTTGGATTAAAATTGATTGAATTACTCACTGGCAGAGAAAATGCAGCTAAGGTTGCAGAACAATTAATTTTACCACCCGGTATTAATGATTATCTTGACCGTGAATAAATAGAATAAACAAAAAGAGCTGATAAAACTTACCGCTTATCAGCTCTTTTTCTATTTAAATAATAACACCTATTTAAATCATAACACCGAATTAAGGGCGATATACCTTAACATTACTAAAACCTTGCTCTTGTAAATAAAGAGCTTGTAAGCGGCTCATCACACCACGGTCACAATAGAGCAAATAGGTTTTTTCTTTTGGTAAATCACCAAATTGAGTCCCGAGTCGATAAAATGGGATATGCTTAATTTCAATGCCTTCTATCACCAAAGGTTTATCTTCATGTTCATCTGGCGAACGAATATCGAGAATCACTTCATTATCCGCAGATAATTCATTCACCATCTCAACTTCCGCGATTTGTTCACGACTTTCTTCAGCAATTTTGCGAATATCAATATTATTCGATTCTGCAACCACTCGGTCTAAAATAGCGAAATCGAAGTTAGCTTCTTCAGCTTCAATTTTTGATTTAATTGCTTTAACCGTTGGGCTTTTTGAAATCACACCACAATATTCAGGCATTGTTTTAGCAAAATCTTCAGTACCAATGTGACGTGCTAATTTGATAATGTGTTCTTTATCATGAGAAATCAGTGGTCTTAAGATCAATGTGTCTGAAGCATTATCAATTAATCGTAGATTCGTCAACGTTTGGCTTGATACTTGCCCAAGCGCTTCACCAGTAACAATCGCTTGAACGCCATAGCGCTCTGCCACTTGAGAAGCTGCTCGTACCATCATTCGTTTTAAAACAACCCCCATTTGTCCGTCATCAACTTTCTCGAGAATCTCGGCAACAACGGGTTTAAAATTGACGGCAATAAAACGAACTTTATGTGAACTACCAAAGCGATTCCATAAATAATGGGCAATCTGTTTTACGCCAATTTCGTGAGCAGCACCACCCAAGTTAAAGAAGCAATAATGCACACGGCAGCCACGGCGCATAAGCATATAGCTAGAAACGCCAGAATCGAAACCACCTGAAATGAGTGATAACACATCTTCTTGTGTTCCGATAGGGAACCCCCCTATACCTTCATAACGTGCTTTAATGAGGATTAAATTTTCATCTTCAATCTCAATATTCACGGTAACATCAGGATCTTTTAGTTTTACTTTTGCAGAAGCAATGTGTTGGTTTAAGCCACCACCGATATAGCGTTCAGCTTCAATTGATGTAAACTCATGTTTACCTCTGCGTTTTACACGAACACAAAAGGTTTTATTTTCTAAAGAAGCACCATAAGCCTCATGCACCATTTCATAAATATGATGCAAGCTAGTAAACGGCTTCTCTTCAACTTCTAATATGTGGTGAATACCCGGAATACGGCCTAGAATGTCACAAATCTCGTCGTGCTTTGTTTCCCCTTTAACACGCACTTCAATGTTATCCCAATGGCGGACAACAGCAATTTCTTCACCTAATGGCTTAAGAACATTGCGAATATTGCTGGTAAGAATTTTTATAAAACGCAGCCTAACGGTTTGGCTTTTAATCGTAATTTCTGGGAACAACTTAATGATAAACTTCATAATAGCAGCACGATATAAGTTATAGGGGCACACGGACGTATTTTAAAAGCAACACACGTACAGGTTACCAATTGTCAATAAAGAGGCGTATTATAGCATCATCTTGCGCGCTGAATCTAAAAACACCAATAATAAATTGTATAGACCGCGAGACTAAGTTAGTCTGCTGGATTAACGAAAGACCTCTTATCAAATGATTAACAATTGTGATTGAAAAATTATGGCCAAAGAAAAATCTAAGCAAGCCCATGTTGCGAGCTTCGAAACATCACTAAAAGAATTGGAAGAAATCGTTTCTCGTCTCGAGTCTGGTTCACTGCCGCTCGAAGATGCACTTAATGAGTTTGAACGTGGCATTCAAATTGCAAAACAAGGGCAAAAAGTCCTGCAACAAGCAGAACAACGAGTGCAAATCCTGTTAAGTGATGACGAAACTAAAGCGCTTGATAATTTTTCACCTGACACCGAATAAACTATGCCTGAACAACATCTCGATAATTTTCTATTACAGCAACAACAAGCTGCTGAGCGCGTCAATCAAGCAATTCTGAGCGCATTAGATGCACTGCCTTTCTCTGATTTACCTCTCGCTAGCGCAATGAAGCATGGAGCATTACTGGGTGGTAAACGTTTACGCCCATTTTTAACGTATACAGTTGGAACAATGCTGGGTGTCAAAATAAACAACTTAGATATTCCGGCAGCGGCTGTTGAATGTATTCACGCATATTCACTTATCCATGATGATCTTCCCGCCATGGACGACGACGACTTACGCCGAGGTTTACCGACTTGCCATGTCAAATATGGTGAGGGTAATGCTATTTTGGCAGGCGATGCATTACAAACATTAGCTTTTCAGCTACTTTCATCTGGTTTAATGCCAGATGTAGCCGATAAAGATCGCATTGCTATGTTAGCTGAGCTTGCTTATTCAAGTGGTTTAGCTGGCATGTGTGGTGGACAAGCATTAGACCTTGAAGCCGAAGGTCAACAAGTTGACCTTGAATCTCTTGAACGAATTCATCAACATAAAACGGGTGCATTAATCCGGGCAGCCATCCGCCTTGGTGCTTATGCAGCAGGTAGCAAAGGACATGCAATATTAACCATGTTGGATAAATATGCAGCCTCAATTGGCCTCGCTTTCCAAGTACAAGACGATATTTTAGACGTGGTTGGTGATAGTGCCGTGACAGGTAAACGCCAAGGTGCTGATGCTCAGCATGAAAAAAGTACTTATCCTTCATTATTAGGTCTAGAAGCTGCGCAGGAAAAAGCCCGTGAGCTCTATTTTAGTGCATTAGATGCGTTAAAAGAGATCGAAGCTCAAGGCTATAACACCCAAACTTTGATAGCCTTAACAAATTTTATCATTGAACGAAAAAGCTAGTCAGGCAAAATACCGTTTTCATTCAAATTATTGATAAAAAAGTGGCATAATGAACGATCAAAACGCTGGGTATAACCAGCGCTATTTCTTTATTAACAATTATAAATAGTCGTGGGCCCCCTAATGAGTATTGATATCGCTAAGTATCCAACACTAGCGCTGGCAGAAACACCAGACGAGCTGCGGTTGCTGCCGAAAGAAAGCCTACCTAAATTGTGTGATGAACTCAGACAATTTTTACTTAGTAGTGTTAGTCGATCTAGCGGTCACTTTGCCTCTGGTTTAGGCACAGTCGAACTCACTGTTGCATTACATTATGTCTATAAAACACCATTCGATAACCTCGTCTGGGATGTTGGACACCAAGCTTACCCGCATAAAATTTTAACGGGTCGACGCGATCGGATTGATACCATTCGCCAAAAAAATGGGTTGCACCCTTTCCCTTGGCGTGCAGAAAGTGAATATGACACCTTAAGTGTTGGTCACTCTTCAACATCCATTAGTGCTGGTTTAGGCATGGCAATTGCCGCTGAAAAAGAGAATAAATCCCGCAAAACCGTGTGTGTTATTGGCGATGGCGCAATTACAGCAGGTATGGCATTTGAAGCAATGAACCATGCTGGCGATATCGCACCTGATATGCTTGTTGTGCTTAATGATAATGAAATGTCGATATCTGAGAATGTCGGCGCACTCAATAATCACCTTGCACATTTATTATCCGGTAAGTTGTATACAACTCTACGAGAAGGTGGCAAAAAAGTTTTTTCTAATATGCCGCCAATTAAAGAGCTACTAAAGAAAACAGAAGAACATATCAAAGGAATGGTTGTTCCTGGCACGATGTTTGAAGAGTTAGGATTCAACTATATAGGTCCTGTTGATGGGCATGATGTCTTAGCTCTAGTTCAAACGCTCAAAAATATGCGCGACCTTAAAGGTCCTCAATTTTTGCATATCATGACGAAAAAAGGTCGTGGTTATGAGCCAGCAGAAAAAGATCCTATTAGCTGGCATGCTGTTCCAAAATTTGATCCAAGCACATTTTCATTGCCTAAAAGCAAAGAGACGCGCCCGACATTTTCTAAGATTTTTGGTGACTGGCTATGTGATGAAGCAAAAAATGACGATAAGTTAATGGCTATCACACCAGCTATGCGTGAAGGTTCTGGCATGGTGCGCTTCTCCAAAGAGTACCCAGACCAATATTTTGATGTGGCGATTGCAGAACAACACGCGGTAACCTTTGCTGCGGGTCTCGCAATTGGTGGTTACAATCCGATTGTGGCAATTTACTCAACCTTCTTGCAACGTGGTTATGATCAGGTCATTCATGATGTTGCTATTCAGGAATTGCCTGTCTTATTCGCTATTGATAGAGCGGGTATTGTTGGTGCAGATGGGCAAACTCACCAAGGTTCATTTGATCTCTCTTTCCTGCGCTGTATTCCAACGCTTGTGATCATGACACCAAGTGATGAAAACGAGTGTCGCCAAATGCTCCACACAGGTTATCATTACCAAGATGGACCAAGTGCCGTGCGCTACCCAAGAGGAACGGGGACGGGTGCTGAACTTGAACCACTCACCTTGTTGCCTATTGGTAAAGGTGTTGTCCGTCGCCAAGGTGAAAAAGTCGCTATCTTATGTTTTGGAACATTACTACATCATGCCTTGGCTGCCGCTGAGCAACTCAATGCAACCGTTGTCGATATGCGTTTTGTAAAACCATTAGATGAACAGTTGATCCTTGAAATAGCTAGTACTCATGAATTATTGGTGACAATAGAAGAAAATGCCATTATGGGCGGTGCTGGAAGTGGTGTGAATGAATTCTTAATGCATGAGAAAAAAGTGATACCAACACTCAATCTTGGATTGCCTGATTTCTTCATCCCGCAAGGCACTCAAGATGAGCTCATTTCTGATTTAGGTTTAGACAGTGAAGGCATTGTAGACGCTATCGTGCAATATCAACAGAAGTAAATCAACAAAAGTATTAGGTCTATCGAGACAGTATCTTTCGCTATACAAACAATCCTCTGCATTTTGTCATTTCAAATACAGGGGATTTTTTATTGTGCAATTTATCTAGAGAACAATAAATAGAAGTATCAATCCGAGATACTTCTATTTTTTTACTGACTTAAAATTTAATACTGGTTCCAAGTGTAATGGTTCTTCCTGGTTCTGGAATAGCAATTACTGAGCCAGGCTGAATATAATATTCATCCGTTATATTATTAATCGTGGTATATACATTAATATCAGGCGTGATTTTATAATCGGCATATAAGTCAAATACATGAACAGGCATAATTTCTGTTACTGCTGATGCAGCCGTTCCTTTCATCCAGCCTGCTGGGTTATTTTTACCTGAATGATATTTATAATGAACACCTAAATCTAAATCATCATTAAAGAATTTTTTACCCAGTAGCACAGAAATATTCGTTTTCGTCGGAATTCGTGTTGGTGTTAATCCCCATGCGAATCCAAGTTCATTACAACTAGGACTATGACTTGTTTCACCTTGATATTTTGAACACACTTCTCGATTAGTATAAATCGTCGCTGATGCATTCGCATAAAATAGCGCGCCCGAATAATCAGCCGTTAATTCAACGCCCGATAGTTTTAAATTATCATAATTAGTGAAAGTATAAGTATCAGGCCAGCCCCACTGTTCTATTGGTGCTTGAATAACACCAGGAGAAATATAATTTTTAGTATTATTTATGAAATAACTCGTTTTTATATTTAATTGATCATTATGGTCTAATAAATCTACTTTATTGAATTTCAGACCTATTTCATTCTGAATCGATTCTTCCGGAGAAATATTAAAACGGGGATCGTAGCTAAAAACTTCATTCGATACCGTCGATTCATATAAACTCGGTATACGATAGGCTCTTGAAGATTTACCAAATACGCTCACATTTTTATTAAAGTGATAAGTTAACTCTGATGTTAAATCAAACTTAGGTGAGTATTTTAATTTATTATCTGCCTGATAATCAGTTGTTTCTGAACCATGCATATTGGTTCCCACAGAAATCTCAACCGGATATAAATCTAATGTCGCGTTAATAAATGTACTGTTTTCATTTCTTTTGCCATGACGCGATGTCTGTGTCGGAGACCAATAATCATCACGCTCATCATTCGGCTTTAATTCTTCTTCAAGAAGCGAGAAGCCATATTGCAAAGTTAATGGCACTGTATCAAATTCACTATTATTTGAAACGGTCAAACCTTTGCGATCATTGGTATAAGAATTTTGCCACTGTTCTACTTCACCACCTTTTTTCCATAGACCATTCAATTGATCTAATTTGGCATTTGTATACCAAATATTGGTATTGAAATTAATTTTATTATTATCTTGTGGTAAGTAATTATAATTTGCACTATACGCTTTTACCGCTGCTGTACCTAAAGGCCATTGGATCATAGAACCTTCATCAGCTCTAAACCATTTAGCAGCAAGTATCTCACCAGAATGCTGGCGATGATTTCTAAAAATGAACTCAATATTCTGTTCAGGTGTTAAATGAATGCCCGTCTTTAATAAAAATGAATCACTTTCAAAAGCTGTATTAACCACTTCTTCTGATTCAAAAACAGGAATTTCCTGACTATTTAATTTTTCAGTTGTTCCGTAATCACCAAAACCTTTACTACCTGCGTAATAGTTCCCATCTTTCTTTTTCGCATAAGCAATAATGGTATCAAATTTATCATTACGATAACCCCATGCTACCGTTGCAGAACCATTATTAAAATCAAATACACTTGGCGAAGATTTTAATCGACGAGCACTACCTTCTTTTTCAGGTTGAGTGGCTGATACATTATTATTACTTGTTCTCAACTTAATTAAAAAGCCACTATTCTCACCAGCTTTAATCACATCTTCAACAGACAGTGTTTTTATTTCAACTGTACCGCCAATAGCACCTGATTTAAAGTTATTACCATCCGTACCTTTGTAAATCTTCATATTACTAATAAGATCTGAGTCAATATAGGTTCTATCACTCACACCTTGATAACCCCTATTCGTATGCGTAGATTGCAAACTACCATCAATATAAATAGGTACTCGTCCTTCGCCCTGTAATCCTCTAATACCAATATCTAGTGCACCGGCTTCATTACGCATATTATTGCTCTGAACAGCAGTTACCGTAGAAAAAATATCAGCATTTGTACCGCCTTTTAATTTTTCTATTTGTTTACCTGATATTGTTTTTTCATCATATTTACTGGATGTGACTACCAGAGTATCAACATCATTTTTACCGTATGCTGTGACATTAAAGGCCAATATTGTTGTGCCTAATAGATAAATACTATTCTTTATTTTCATTATATAACCACGATTGAGGAGTACTTGATAGATAAACAAAAAATAAAATGAATAAATTTTGTAGTCCGCTATCTTAGCTATTTTCCCATCATCGTCAATAAAAATACGAATCAATATCATTCGCATAAGACCTTACTAAAAATAAGTTTTAATAATATTTATCTTCACAAAGCCAAATTTTATCATACCTTTAGTTATTGAATTTACCTTATATTTATAAAATTAACTATCATTAGCTAAATTAATAATAACCATAAGATTATTTACAATAATCAAAATTGTTAATAACAAATTAAAGTTAAATTCAACTAAATTAAAATTAACTCCTCTTTCATGTAAATTTATGATTAGTCATATTTATAAAATAAAAAAACCTGAAACAATAATATGCTTCAGGTTTTATAAGAGATAAATAGATTATGATTCTTTAAGCTTCGTTAAGCGCGAAATGATCGAACCCTTTTAAAACTAACTCTATCGGCTGATTATTATAATAATAGCTAATACCTTCAGATTGCGGTTTAATTTGCCCAATACAAGTAAATATAGAACCAGTGTTTGCAAGAGCCATCTCTAATGCACCTCGATTAAGCTCTGGCACAGTAAAGCAAAGCTCATAATCTTCACCGCCACTAAGAGACCAAATACGTGCTTGATCTTCACAGCAATTTTTTTGTAGCGCTTCAGATAATGGCAAAGCATCAAGATTAATTCGCGCACCACAGCCACTGGCTTTTAGCACATGATTCAGGTCAGATATTAAACCATCAGAAATATCAATCGCGGAGGAGGCTAAATTACGTAATGCTTGCCCTTGTAAGATACGCGGCTGTGGACGCAAATGGCGACCAATCAACCAGGCTTTCTGGTCTTCATTAGACACCGACAACCTATCTTGTAATATTGCCAGTCCAGCCGCGCTATCACCTAAAGTGCCCGTGACATAAATCCAATCCCCATTACGCGCACCAAATCGGGATAAAGCTTTACCTGTTGGAATTAAACCATGTACTGTGAAGGTTAAACTCATTGGGCCTTTCGTCGTATCTCCCCCAATAAGTTGCATTCCATAATAATTCAGCTGTTCAAATAAACTATCACTAAATTGCTCTAGCCAATTGGTATCAACACTGGGTAATGTTATGGCAAGGGAAGCCCAAGCAGGATCAGCCCCCATAGCCGCTAAATCACTTAAATTAGAAGCCAATGCTTTATAAGCTAGATCAGCAGGTGAGATTTCAGGAAGGAAATGAATACCGGAAACGAGTGTATCTGTAGTCACAGCCAGTTGCTGTTTTTCTGGTATTGTCATCAACGCACAGTCGTCACCTATTCCGATATTGACATCACGTCGGTTGGTTGGTTGACGATTAAAATAACGCGCGATGAGGTCAAATTCGCCATATGACATGGTAGATTTTCCATTTTAGCTATATCTGATTATATCTAATTAACGACTTCATCACTGAAAATAGACACACAAATACAAAGATAGGCTAGAACCCAGCCTATCTGATGCTACTGTAATATTACAGGAGGGAACCCTGATGAATGTTACTTTTTACGACGAACAGATGGGGCAGCTTTATCAAGAACACCATTAACAAATTTATGGCTATCTTCTGCACCAAATACTTTAGCAAGCTCAATACCTTCGTTAATAGCAACTTTGTAAGGTACATCTTCACGGAAGCTTAGTTCATACATAGCAACGCGCAAAATAGCCTTCTCAACCTGCCCCAACTCTTCAAGTTGACGAGATAAAAAAGGCGCCATCAATTGGTCTAGCTTGATAGCATTATTCGCTACGCCTGACAGCAGTTCACGAAAGTAAGTTATGTCTACACCAGACATATCCTGTTCAGCAATAAACTCATATTCCACATCGGCAATATTATTACCAGATAATTGCCACGAATAAATGGCCTGTACAGCACACTCACGAGCGCGACGACGAGCAGCAGGTTTCACAAGATTCCCCTTAAATAAAAAAACTAAATCAGCCTTTTACAGCTTTGAGTACATTAATCATTTCTAGTGCAGTCAAAGCTGCTTCAGCACCTTTGTTACCTGCTTTAGTACCAGCACGCTCAATAGCTTGCTCAATATTTTCAGTGGTTAAAACACCAAAAGTCACAGGTACTTGGCTATCTAATGCAACATGAGAAATACCAGAGCTACATTCACCAGCCACAAACTCAAAATGAGCAGTGCCGCCACGAATAACGGTACCTAGCACAATAATAGCATCATATTTTTTCGTTTCAGCTAATGCTTTAACCGTTAATGGAAGCTCATAAGCACCTGGCACCCAAACAACTGTGATATTATCGTTAGATACTTGTCCGATACGTTCTAGTGCATCAACAGCACCGTCCAGCAGACTATCATTAATAAAGTTGTTAAAACGAGCGATTGCAATAGCAACACGCGCTTCTGGCGCGGCAACAACACCTTTAATTACGTTCATAGCCTTCCTTTAATATTAATTATAACCCGCGGGGCGCGGATTTTATCACATTCTTTCATTAATCGCGTGGTTGAATTTCAGTAAAGCGGTAAAAAACTTCCATTACCACACGGGACGTAGCCTAACGCGCAAGTCATCACCGACTTTCTGCACATCAGTAAATTCAAATTTTGGGGCATCAGAAAGTTTAGCTAACTCGGGTAAATCCACCAAGCCTAGAGCACTATTACCTAACAATTTTGGAGCAATATAAACAATAAGCTCATCGACTATGCCAAGTTTAAGTAATGAACCCGCGAGTTTAGCGCCAGCTTCTACCCAAATGCTATTCACATTTCTTTTCGCTAACTGCATCATCAGAATAACTAAATCAATGCCATTATCATCAGCAGGAATTGCTAATTGTTTAACATCACCTTTCCAAATACTCTCTAATTCTAGTTCAGTATTTGGCGTAGAACTCACTAACCAACATTCCCCTGCTTGCTGTGTCACTTTATGTTCAGGTTTAATGCGATGATGCTCATCCAATATTATTCTAATTGGTTGTCGGACGGTTTCTTCGGGATAAATCGCTTGAATTTCGAGTGGAAGTTCATTCCAACGGACAGTTAAAGAAGGGTCATCTGCCAAAACAGTGCTACTCGTGCTCAGAATTGCACTTGCTTCAGCGCGTAACACCTGAACATCTCGCCTTGCCGCAGCCGATGTTATCCATTTGCTTTCACCTGAAGCTAATGCTGTTTTTCCATCAAGTGAAGCAGCTAATTTTAATTGAACATATGGAAATGCTGTGCGCATACGTTTTAAAAAGCCGCGGTTAATAAATTCAGCTTGCTCCATTAACACACCGCTTTGGGTTTCAATTCCTGCCTTTGAAAGCATATATAACCCACGACCCGAAACTTGCGGATTCGGATCTTGCATTGCGGCAACAACCCGACTAACACCCGCTTTAATCAATGCTTCAGCACAAGGTGGTGTGCGACCATGATGACTGCAAGGCTCTAATGTGACATAAGCTGTTGCACCTTGTGCTTTATCACCCGCCATATGTAGCGCATGAACTTCGGCATGCGGTTCGCCTGCTTTTTGATGATAGCCTTCACCAACAATTTCATCATCACGAACAATTACGCAGCCCACATTTGGGTTTGGTGAAGTTGTAAAACGGCCAATTTGAGCAAGTTCAAGCGCGCGAGCCATATAAATGCTATCTTTTTCAGTCATTTTATTAATCCTGTAGCTTCGCTATCTCTTCACCAAATTCGCGCACATCTTCAAAGCTACGATAAACTGAAGCAAAACGAATATAGGCAACTTTATCGAGTTTTTTCAATTCATCCATCACTAGGTTACCTATTAATTTTGAAGGGATTTCTCTTTCCCCTGTTGCACGTAACTGCGATTTAATCGAGATAATGGCTTGTTCGACATCATCTGCACTCACAGGACGTTTTTCTAATGCTTTTTGCATTCCATGTCGGAGTTTTTCTTCATCGAATGGCTCGCGTATATCATTACTTTTTATTACCCGTGGCATAACAAGTTCCGCCACTTCAAAGGTGGTGAAGCGTTCGTGGCAAACCAGACATTGACGACGTCTGCGCACTTGAGAGCCTTCTCCAACCAGACGCGAGTCGATTACTTTCGTATCTACAGTTGAGCAAAATGGGCAATGCATAGTGTTTCCTGATTCTATTTATGGACAAACAGTGTAACTCAGAGATTAAAAAAAACACCCTGCAAGGTCGTCTTACAAGGTGTTTATTCATTAATACCTGTATGCTTTACAACATATTCATTTCGATAATATGAAGCCCAGCATATTCAGATATATTATTACGCTAATTAAGGTAACAGTGACTCTTGGTCAGCCCCTTCTTTCTCAACTTTTTGCGTAATTAAGTGTTCGCGTTTCATTCCCATCTTCAATGCAAGTGCAGAAGCAACATAGATAGATGAAATAGTACCGATAGTCACACCAATTAACATAACCAAAGAGAAACCTTCTAACATCGAACCACCGAAAATATACAGCATCAGAACAACTAATAATGTTGTTGCTGAAGTCATGATAGTCCGGCTCAATGTTTGGGTTAAGGAAATGTTCATTATTTCATATGGTGTACCACGACGGATCTTACGGAAGTTTTCACGGATACGGTCAGATACAACGATACTGTCGTTCAGTGAGTAACCAATAACTGACATCAACGATGCCACAATGGTCATATCTATCTCAATATGGAATAGAGACAGAATACCTAACGTAATGATCACGTCATGCGCAAGGGATAATACTGCCCCTGCAGCAAGGCGCCATTCAAAACGACAACCAACATAAATCAAGATACAGATAAGTGCTGTTAAAAGTGCCAGTGCCCCTGTTTGAGCAAGTTCAGCCCCAACACTTGGTCCAACAAATTCAATACGCTTAACTGTCGCTTGTTCATCAACATTGTCATTGATGATGGTAATAATCTCTTTACCCACCTCTTGACCAGCCATACCTTCTACAGGCGGCAAGCGGATCATAATATCGCGGCTGCTACCAAAGTTCTGGATAAGCGGGTCTTTATGAGTTGAGTTGGAAAGACTATCACGTATTTTATCTAAATCAGCAGGCTGACTCAGGTTGATTTCTATTACTGTACCACCGGTGAAATCAAGGCCCCAGTTGAACCCTTTAACCCCAATGATAACAAAAGAGGCAATCAGTAAAACGATAGAAATACCAAAGGCAACGTTGTCCCAGCGCATAAAGTCATAAACTTTACGGCCATAGTTCAATTGTTCAACAGTATAATCCTGTGCCACAACGTGCTCCTTAAATTGACAGCTTTTTAATACGTTTACCGCCATATAACAGGTTCACAATTGCTCGTGTACCTATAATTGCTGTAAACATAGAGGTTGCAACACCTATTGCTGTCGTAATAGCAAACCCTTTAATCGAACCTGTACCCACTGCATAAAGGATTATAGCAGTAATCAAAGTTGTTAAGTTTGCATCAACAATACTTGAGAAGGCGCCTTTATAACCTTCATGAATCGCTTGCTGAACAGAACGACCATTGCGTAGCTCTTCTTTGATACGTTCGTTTATCAAAACGTTCGCATCAACCGCGACGGCAAGGGTTAGAACAATACCAGCAATACCCGGCATGGTTAGCGTTGCCCCCGGAAGAAGAGACATTACACCAACAATCATGACTAAGTTTGCCATTAAGGCAGTACTCGCAATTAAACCAAACTTACGATAGTAAATAATCATGAATAGAATTGATGCTAACAAACCTGCGATACATGCTTTTAGCCCTTGCTCGATATTTTGCATACCAAGAGTTGGACCAATAGTACGTTCTTCAACAATTTGAATTGGCGCAATCAAAGCACCAGCACGAAGTAGTAATGATAACTGGCGAGCTTCATTTGGATCATTGATACCAGTAATACGGAATTGGCTACCAAAACGTGCAGAAATATTTGCAGCGTTAATCACCTTTTCATCTTTTACTAGGATGACACGACCTTCAGCATCTTTCTTACCACTGTCTTTATATTCAACAAACAGTGTTGCCATGAGTTTACCCTGATTATCACGAGTAAAATCAGACATGGTTGAACCACCTGCACTGTCTAAGCTGATGCTAACTTGCGGAGCTCCGTTTTCATCACCACCAGATGAAGAATCGGTAATATGGTCACCCGTTAAAACAACACGTTTATACAGAATATAAGGAACACCATTACGATCATATTTAACTTCAGAATCACCTGGTACACGACCACTTTCCGCCGCAGAAGGATCTACACCGGAGTTAACCAAACGGAATTCTAATGTCGCTGTCGCGCCTAAAATCTCTTTCGCACGTGCAGTGTCTTGAATACCCGGTAATTCAACAACAATACGCTCAGCGCCTTGACGTTGAACTAATGGTTCAGCAACACCGAGTTGGTTTACACGGTTACGAATGATAGTAATGTTTTGAGAGACCGCATAATTGCGAGCTTCACGTAAACGCTCATCTGTCATTACTGCAACCATGCCATTGTTGCTTGCATCTGAAAAGACGAGATCTTGGAATTTACGTGCTAATATTTTTTCAGCTTGGCTACGGTCATCAGCGTTACGGAAGCGGACTTCAACGCTGTAATTATCGCCTTTACGGATAGAAGAATAGGGAATTCCTGCTTGACGCAAATCATTACGTATTCCATCCGTATATTGTTCCTGCAATTTACTGAGTGCGGTATCCATATCAACTTCCATCAGGAAGTGAACACCACCACGTAAATCAAGACCCAGTTTCATTGGTTCACCACCAAGCGCTTCAAGCCATTTAGGCGTTGCAGGTGCAAGGTTTAGTGCAACAACATATTGGTCACCCAATGCGCTAACTAATGCTTCACGAGCGCGCAATTGAATATCTGAGTTATTGAATCGGGCGAGTACCGCCCCATTTTCCAAAGCAATTGATTTGCTTTGAATTTTATCTTTCTCTAACGTCTTTTGGACTTGGATCAGCGTTTGTTCATTGGCGGCGGTTCCCCGCACGCCAGTGATCTGAACAGCCGGATCCTCGCCATATAGGTTTGGAAGCGCATAAAGCAGACCGATGAGGATCGCAGCGATCAGCATCAGATACTTCCACAAAGGATAACGGTTTAGCACGGCAGTTCCCTTCGGGAAAAATCAGAATTAAATAGCTTTCATTGTGCCTTTAGGCAAAACGGCAGCAACGAAATCACGTTTGATAGTTACTTCAGTAGTTTCGCTCAGTTCAAGAACGACATAACCTGTCTCTGAAACTTTAATTACACGCCCGATTAAACCACCCGTTGTTAAAACTTCATCACCTTTTGAGATAGATTCCATCAGTTTACGGTGCTCTTTAGCACGTTTTTGCTGTGGACGCAGGATCATGAAATAGAAAATTAGGGCAAAAACGACAAGCATGATAACCATTGTGTACGGGCTACCCTGTGCTGGAGCGCCTGCTGATGCCGCTGCTTCAGAAATAAAAAAACTCATTCAACTTTCCTCATTGTTATTGAACGCAATTTAAAACATTTAAGTCTAGCTAAGCCTGCTATGCTACACAGATTAGGCCTAATTCGCACTTAAATTCATTCCTTATTTAACGAAGGTTGGCTTTTTCCAATCTTCTGATAAAAATCTTTTGCAAACTCTTCAAAATTACCTTCTTCGATCGCTTGGCGAATACCAGCCATCAAACGTTGATAATAACGTAAATTATGAATGGTATTTAGTCTCGCGCCAAGAATTTCATTACAACGGTCAAGATGGTGTAAGTAGGCACGACTATAATGACGGCAAGTATAGCAATCACACTCAGGGTCAAGCGTTGATGTATCTGATTTATACTTCGCATTACGAATTTTTACCACGCCATGTGTAACAAATAAATGGCCATTGCGTGCATTTCGTGTTGGCATCACACAATCGAACATATCAATGCCTCGGCGAACACCTTCAACTAAATCTTCTGGTTTACCAACGCCCATTAAGTAGCGTGGTTTATCAGCAGGAATTTGTGGGCAAACATGCTCTAAAATACGGTGCATATCTTCTTTTGGTTCACCTACCGCAAGCCCGCCTACAGCGTACCCATCAAAACCAATATCCACTAGCCCTTTAACAGAAATATCACGTAAATCTTCGTAAATACTACCTTGGATAATACCAAACAATGCATTTTTATTGTTGAGTTCATCAAAACGTTGGCGGCTACGCGCAGCCCAGCGCAGTGACATTTCCATTGACGTTTTGGCATAATCCCAATCTGCTGGATAAGGCGTACACTCGTCAAAAATCATGACAATATCTGAGCCGAGATCGTACTGAATTTCCATCGATTTTTCAGGGCTTAGAAAGATTTTTTCGCCATTGATTGGATTGCGAAAATGGACACCTTCCTCTTTGATTTTACGCATTGCACCAAGGCTAAAGACTTGGAATCCACCAGAATCCGTGAGAATTGGACCTTGCCATTGCATAAAATCATGTAAATCACCATGTAATTTCATGATCTCTTGCCCCGGACGTAACCACAAATGGAAAGTATTCCCAAGCAAAATTTGTGCACCCGTTTCTTTAACTTCTTCAGGTGTCATGCCTTTTACCGTGCCATAGGTACCTACTGGCATAAAGGCTGGCGTTTCAACAACACCACGCTCGAACACTAAACGACCACGACGCGCATTACCGTCCGTGGTTTGTAATTCATATTTCACATCTGCCTCCGAGTATCAGAAAAACAGTCCGATACTAATATTAATTAAGATAAGCAAGCCGCTAATCAGCCGCCTATTGAACGCACATTTTTAAGAACAACTTTATTGGCCAACCTGCTCAAACTGCGCATCTGGATTGCGAGTAATGTACATGGCATCGCCATAACTAAAGAAGCGATATTGTTGCTCAACCGCTTCTTTATAAGCTTTCATCGTATTTTGATAACCAGCAAAAGCGGAAACCAACATAATTAATGTTGATTCAGGCAAATGGAAATTAGTAATCAGCGCATCAATGATTTGATATTCATATCCCGGATAAATAAAGATTTGGGTATCATCAAAAAAAGGTGCAATCAAAGCATCTTTACTTGCTTGTGCTGCACTTTCTAATGAACGCACTGAGGTTGTTCCCACTGCAATGACACGATTTCCACGCGCTTTACAGGCTAGAACTGCATCGACAACATCTTGTGGAACTTCTGCATATTCAGAGTGCATGATATGGTCTTCAATGCTATCCACGCGCACTGGTTGAAAAGTACCCGCACCAACATGCAGTGTCACAAATGCCATCTCAACGCCTTTTTCTCTTAGCGCATCAAGAAGTGGATCATCAAAATGAAGCCCAGCTGTTGGTGCTGCTACTGCACCGGGGCGTTGGCTATACACAGTTTGGTAAAGCTCTTTATCAGACTCTTCATCAGGACGGTCTATATAAGGCGGTAACGGCATATGACCAATTTGATTTAAGATACTCAGTACATCACGCTGGTCTTCAAATCTAAGTTCAAAAAGAGCACCATGACGCGCAACCATCTCGGCTTTTACGCTTTCATCTTCACCTAAAATAAGCTCTGCACCTTCTTTTGGCGCTTTAGATGCACGAACATGAGCAAGTACACGATGTTCATCAAGCATTCTTTCCACAAGAACTTCAATTTTACCGCCGCTCGCTTTACGGCCAAATAATCTGGCAGGGATAACTCGAGTATTATTGAATACCAGTAAATCACCAGGTGCCAATTTATCTAAAATATCGGTAAACACACCATGTGTGAGCTGTCCCGATGGGCCATCAAGGCTAAGTAGCCTACATGCACTTCGCTGAGCTTGAGGATAGTGAGCAATGAGTTCTTCAGGTAGTTCAAAAGTAAAATCAGAAACACGCATCGTATTAACATCAATCAAAAAAATAGGCGACTAGTCTAGTGCCGAGACCGCAAAGGCGCAAGAAATAAGCGCAAATTTGCTGAAAAAAGCATCTTTTATAAACAAATATATTATAACAGGCTAAGTGCAACCTCTTATTAAGTGTTTAAATAGTCTTGTTTGAGATATTCTCCGATTTATTTCCGGTAAACTAAAAGATGCTTAGTTTCAAACAGTAAGCGACTAAACGACCTAGCAACCTTGTAACCCTCTATAACGCACATGCTAAATTTATATGATATTATTTATCTGGTTATTAATGATTTTGGTAATAAATTATTTAAATAATAAAGCTCAATCTCAAAATGCTAACAATTTTAGCTTCATATTTTGATATTGGCAGGTAATTAATATTATCCTGCCTAGCTTTAAAGAGAGCTTCGATTAATGTTTTACTAATGCCGCCTTTATCTAGAACCAACTCATTGTGACTTTTTTCTCGCTGCAATACCTTTAAAAACTTTATTCCTTAGTATTACCAAAACTCGGTAACACATTAGGCTGCGATTCATAATAGGTATCTCGAAAAAAGCGAATAGCGGCCTATGCCAGATTTTTTCGATATGACGGTATCGCTTTTACCCAGCGAGTTAAGTGTTTTGGATAGATTTCTTTGGTTTTCTGCCAGCGCAATTGCAGCTTGAGAGGTGAGTGATTTATTTAGCCACCGAATCGACATCAAAAAAGTGTAGTATATCAATCCAGAACAGGAAATAAGCGATCAACCGTTTTATTATTGAATTCGGTGACCGCCCAGATGGCCATATTTAATAAAAGGCAAATACACAGAATTATTTACAGAGCCAATTTATTATTGGCAACAATCCCCAATATAGTGCTAGAGCAAACTACCCGCTAATTTACAACAAGCCAATCCTGAGAGCCTCTAAAGTTTGTAGGGGCTCTTCATGTTCGTTACTGATAAAAATTATCTGATAGCGCTAGATTTTATAATTGAAAATGTATTTAACTCACTAGGTGTTCTCTCTAATATGCCTATATAATGCTGGTAATTAGTCACTAAATCATTATAACCGAGCATAGAAATAATTCCGAAATATGAATATAGGTCATAATAATTACTATTTTCTTTCACCATGTTAAACGACCAGTTATTAGGTATAGAATTTTCAATTATAGTGAATAGGAATGATGGTACCCACATAGGTTTACAGTTTTCAATATCAATTAAAAAATAAACACTATCGGATGTATGATATACACCATAAACTGAATACTCTTTCTCTAACTTCAAAAAACTGTAATCTGAATCTTTATTTTCAAAAGCATCTATTTTTTCAATACTAATCCTTGCTAAATTGTTTTCTATACATTTTATTATCATGATATTAATTCTCTAAAAATTTTAATTTTATTAACGCAACCAACTAAGAATAATAAACAACCATTTTCTTTAATCGTTGACTCATCTTCCTGTTTACATGCAGGACAGAGTTCCTCTAGAAAAGAGGTAACGTCAGAGCCATCAAGAGTTAGGAATGATAGTTCAAGTTCATTGGTTGTATAAGCATTGGTTAATACACTCTCCTCTGCTTTTTTAATAGGAATATCTCTACTAATAAACTTATATTCATAGCCCCATTTAATATCACACCATGATAATGAAGCAATACTATAAA
Source organism: Providencia sneebia DSM 19967 (assembly GCF_000314895.2). GTDB lineage: Bacteria > Pseudomonadota > Gammaproteobacteria > Enterobacterales > Enterobacteriaceae > Providencia > Providencia sneebia. The sequence goes on from NZ_CM001773.1 coordinate 3,583,721, forward strand.
TAGAACTAGCGGGTATTGGATACAGTGTCATATCATTAACTTTTAGTAATTTCCTTTTTATGCCGCCACCACCAGTAATAGTGAACACATCAGCATTCATTAGCTGTTCACGACTTAGATAGCTTGCACCTCTTGAGATGAGTCTTTTTATCTTGTTGATGTTATTGTCGTACACAAGAAAAGGCTAACAATTGTTCATTTTAATTATCACTATAAAACCATTAAGGGTAGCCACCATGATAAGCTGATAATTTACTTTATATCAAAGTTTACCTTACCTCGACGATTCATTTCAGCAATGCAGTAATGGCTTCCTTGGATAAACTATTATCTCATTTTTAGATATTGAGATATAAGGGGGATTCTTGCATCTCTCTCTTCATTTCATTATCCCAAAGCTCTACTATCCACCATTTTTCTCTATCATTTATTGATTTTATCGTCTTAACTATATTAACTAATGCGTTATAGCATATATTATATTTAGCTTTGGATAAAATTGAAAAATCTACCGATGAATCACAATTATAGAAATCTAATATCTTATCAAGAATCTCTGGATAGGATTGTAATTCTTGTTCCAATTCACTGACCAGAATGGAAAGGCGGGGAGATCCAAGTGCTACACCTAATTTTTCTCCAAAATAAAAGATACCTGCCATATAACTATTTCTCCAGTAAGATAATTTTCTTTTTTTGGGCATCTGATAATGTATCCAAATACTCTATCAACTTAGCCCTATTTTGTGGATTTAATGATCTCATATCTATTGGTACAATATCAGCTTTCTTTAGATGACCATCGATCTGGTCGATATTTCTTTTCCAATTATTGTTTGCGAAATATTGATTAAATTTGAGTATTTCGTCTTATTTTCCGGTTGTCGTTGTAAAAAGAAAATCAGCTTCTAGCCTTATTATCACAAAAACACAAACGCCGAAGTTCTGAGTAACACATCTTATTCATTTGCCTTAGTCATTATTGAGTCATTTTTTGGGCCTAACCATTTAAGCTGCTCTTTTAATTCTTTGGGTACTAAATTAAATAACATTTCAATGTATTCTATATTTTTTGAATAAAGTATACTTATTTTTGGAGTGCAATTCTCATAATAGTATTTAGCTTGGTAGTTTAAAAATGATATATCACTACTAGTAAACTCATCGATTAAAATTTTATTTTGTCGATTATGTATTAGTTCAGATTCATAGTAACATGATAAATCCTCAGATTTTCTTTTTTTACTTTGAGATTGAATATTTCTTATATATGGAAGGATCCAAAATAATATATCTGCATATATTTCATTTTTTATCATAATATTAACCTATTAATTTCTAGATGGTAATGGCCTTGCCCCAGTAGGAGTAGATTCAACGATCGTCCACCTGCCATTTTCAATCAATTTATTGATATATTGTGAATCTCCTGTTTTCATATATATTTCTTTAGCCGTTACCATTCTGTGGTTATCAAGTTGTAATTTATTAGCAATCTCTCGCTGAGAGAGCCGGTCTTTATGAAAAAGGCGTCGGACTTTGGTGATGGTTTCCATACAAAGTATTCCAAATTATTCCTTGCAAAAACAGGGAGTGTAGCAGAGCTATCAGGTGGATCATTTTTACACGATCTTTCCTGCCTAATTTGGTGGAGTTTTGCATGATCATGAACATATAGGTAAATCATTTCGTACATATACGGTGATTTTTATATCTATTTTGGGCGGATTATTAGTTTGTCATTTGGTCAATATGAGTTTGTATGAAAGTATTAAAAATGCCTAAAAATGAAAGCCACCTTGTTATAAGATGGCTTTCATATGTGAACGTAAAATTAGAATTTTTTAGAGGTACAACGACTTAATGCTAACCTAACCCCAGAACCAATTTCATCAAATGTGTTATCGAGAGATAATATCACATGCTTAGATTCATCTACCCCTTCCCACCCTTCCCATTTTGAATGGTGAGTTGGCTGAATTGTTAGTTTTTTATTTAAAAGATATACAGAGCAATTCAGCATGTTTGCTAAAAGCTGGCGTTTAGAACGATAACTGTATGTTGACTTTAGCACTTCAAGTCTTGAATTCCAGTTTTCCTTCGCGTTTTTAAAGAGTTTATCATATTCCTCATTACTAAGTTGGGTATTACTACACTCTAGAGCTTTAATCAATTCCTCACCTAGTTTGTGATTCGAACAATCTAAAGGCAACAACATTGGTGAGTAACTCATATCTGTTGTCAATATTCCATTTCCTGACCTTGTATTTATGCAAATAAACTTATCTGTAATATTTAAAACAGCAGAATAATATTTATCTTGAATAAAGTTCATTATTTCACCTGTGTTATTTTTACTTCAATACCCACACCTTGGCCGTATGAGGCTGCCCGATTAATTTCAATCCATTGAGCTTTAACCGTATTTTAAATTAAATTAGCCGGTAGAGATATATTCCTGCCTTCGATATAATTCCAGGTTATTTCACTTAAAACTTTAGATACCTCTGGTTTATATGGCATTATGGACATTATTAACTTATCGAGTTCATCGGTATAATTTATACCTTTTATTCCTTTAACCTCAAATATACTTGCCATAAAAAATTTAGTTTCTTTATTGAAACTAAAACCATAGCTAATAACCTTCGTTTTATTATCATAATCTATTGATAATAAAACAATATTATGGTTTGTAGACACTATGTCCATTCCATGCATCCTTAAATTCGTTAACTTTCATTGTGTACCGAGTTCCTTTAAATGGATCATTGATTATTACATTACCTCCATTGTCTACACCTTTAACAACAACCCAATGACCAACTTTATTACCTGAGTCCCACATCATTGCACTCCAAGAACCAGTACGATTTAATGATTCAAAACTTGAGGAAGAAACATTATTAGCAACCCAACACGCTGTGCGACTTTATTCCAATCATTATTCGCAAGTATTGGTAATTTTGCATCACCTGGATTCCCCGTTGTCCATTTCATGTCTTTATCTAAGCCATTTAATGCACCTGAAATCACCATTTGAGTAATAATCGATTTGACGGTATCGCTTTTGCCTAGTGAATTAAGTGTTTTGGATAGATAGGCCATTTTTTCCTTGCTGATGAATAATAATCCGAGAGTAGCCATTTTGGGTTCCTGGTTGGATATTGATGGTGTACTTGGTAGACGATAATTATTATTTATACATATTTGACTTAAAAGTGGGATAAAAAAAAGAAAGGAACTAGATAACCGCATTGAACGACAATGACCTGATACAACAAATTAAATCTTCCATTCAAATCAAAGTTGCTCATATTCATCAAAGAAATTTAAGTTACTCCTCATTGAGCGAAAAATAACTCAAAGGGTGATTCGTTAAGATGATTGTCTCGATAATCCTTTTTAGGGGTTAAAAATAACATACCGTTTTTTAATGACACTCAATGACACTCAATGACACTCAATGACACTCAATGACACTCAACAAGAGATTATTAAACTTCACATCAAAAATATCATGTACTAAAAAATACCACTCAGATCTTCTACAGAATTTATGCACCATCAGGTATATTAGGTGATATGAATTTCCTAGCGCACCTCCATTTAGCCTATCGGGCAAATAGCTCTCTTTTGGGTAATATTATGGCTGATTTTGTCCGTGGTAATCCTTCAGGGCTTTATACACCCGATATTGTTTCGGGCATTTTCATGCATCGAGCAGTTGATAAAGCAACTGATTCGCATCCATTAGTGAAAGAAGCACGAGCACTCTTTCGGCCTGATTATCGCCGTGTTGCCGCGATCACGTTAGACCTTGTATGGGATCATTTTCTCTCTTTACACTGGCAGCAATTTGAGCATGAATTAAATCTATCTGAATTTATTCTTTATGCCCGCCAACATATAGAACCGCATCTTTCTCAAACACCAGAAAAATTCCAAGAGCTCAATGAATTTCTTTGGCCACAACGCTGGTTAATTCGCTATGCAGATGCAGAATACATTGGTAAATCATTAAATGGTATGGCGCGAAGACGACCTAAATTACATGCATTAAGTGATTCATTTGATGATTTTTTGATGAATTATGATCAGCTCGAACAGATTTTCTTCCAGTTTTATCCACAAATGCTTCACGATGCTAAGCAAGGTGTTTTTCTAAAAGCACTTAATTAATATCACGCGTAAGATAACAAACTTAGTTATATATCACTGATATAAATAAGTGTTGTACATCAACTTAATAGAACACTCACCTTGCATTTTCACTCTATATTATGTAGATTGATAGACAAAATCTATCAATCTACATTTGTATAGAACACACCAAATACAACAGCACTTCCATAGCAAATACGATTATTTCGATATATGAAAAGTGTTAAACCTTTAATTCAAATTTATAGGAGTTATTATGGTTCTGGTAACACGTCAAGCCCCTGATTTTACAGCATCTGCCGTTCTTGGTAACGGTGAAATAGTTGATAATTTCAACTTAAAAGATCACTTAAATGGTCGCCCTGCGGTTATTTTCTTTTGGCCAATGGACTTCACTTTTGTTTGCCCTTCAGAATTGATCGCTTTTGATCACCGTTATGAAGAGTTTCAAAATCGTGGCGTTGAAATTATTGGTATCTCTTTTGACTCTGAGTTTGTTCACAATGCTTGGCGTAAAACGCCTGTAGCTGATGGCGGTATTGGTGAAGTTAAGTACCCAATGGTTGCTGATATTAAACGTGAAATCACCAAAGCTTACGGCATTGAGCACCCAGAAGCAGGTGTTGCATTACGTGGTTCTTTCCTCGTTGATCAAAACGGCATTGTGCGCCACCAAGTTGTAAATGACCTACCATTAGGCCGTAATATTGATGAAATGTTGCGTATGGTTGATGCGCTGCAATTCCATGAAGAACATGGTGATGTGTGCCCTGCTCAATGGGAAAAAGGCAAAGAAGGTATGAATGCATCACCTAAAGGTGTTGCTGACTTCCTGACTAAAAACGCGACTAGCCTCTAACATAGCCTTTAATCATAATCTGCCGGTCTGTAAATCCTTACATGCCGGTTTTTTTATCTAAAATTCAATTCATAACAATTTTATCTTCTTCTTTTTTTTATCACTTTTTAACTAATCATAACTATAAAAATCTCATTACTTTCAAAAACCAACATAATAGTTCATATCCCACTTAACACACTTTTACCTCCGTACTTTTTATACTATGGTTACATTTATCAAAAAAATCATTCTATAAAAATGACATATTCCAGTGAATGATTAACTTATATCACGACACATTAAACGCTAAGGCCAAGTTAACCATGAAACTTAAAATGCTCGCATCTGTTGTTATTGCTACAGCCCTACTTGCAGGTTGTGATAACAATCAAACCGCTTCAGAAAGTAATTTCAAAAAGTCGATACAAGATTATTTAGATACAATGCCAGCAATTTGTATTAATACTGGTGTCTTTCCTGCCGTTTTATCCCCACAAATGGATACAAAGCGCATTGAGAAATTAGATGCCCTCGTTGATGTTGGATTATTAAAACGTGCGAAAAAAGAAGTGGTCATCAAGGATATATGGGGAGAGGAAAAGCCATTAGAAGGGATAGAATTTAATCTAACAAGTGACGGCGAGAAATTCTTTGATGATACAACAGCAAACTTTTCTGGTCGCGGTCGTTTCTGCACAGGTAAATTAACGGTAACTGAAGTGACTAACTTTAGTGAACCAGCCGAGCGTAATGGTCAAAAAATTTCTATTGCGAACTTTAAACAAAAGATTGATGACATAGCGCCTTGGGCACAAAATGAAAAAGTAGTTGTTGCCTTCCCTCAAATAAAATCAATCCAAGAAAATGCCGCTAAAACGCAGCAAACGCCATTAGTTCTAACAAATGATGGTTGGCTCCATTTCGGTGCTTTCAATCAAAAGTAAATTACCGCAATTATTTGATGAAATAACGAAAATCCCCGCCCATTTTGGGCGAGGATTTATCACTTATTTTATTAAGCTTGTTTGTGTTGTGGTGCTGGTGTAATAACTCTATCGCAAATTACAGCAATCACTAAAACAATAATAGAAGGTAGTAACCAAGCCAAATCTTGCTGATAAAACGGGATTGATGTCATCCACTCAGGAATGTAGCCTTTTAAGGCATCAGAAGCTTTAGCCGCTCCAATCAAACCAACAATAAAGCTTGTTAGCATTGTCGGCGCAATAACAATACTTGGGTTACGCCACCATTTTAATGTAAAGCTTAACAGGATCAGCACAATACAAGGTGGATAAATCGCAACTAATACAGGCACAGAGAAAGCAATTAATTTACTCAAGCCAAGGTTAGACACTAACATTGAAAATAGGCCGAGAATCAAAACTAAATTGCGATAAGAAATCGGTACATAGCGGCTAAAAAATTCAGCACATGCGCAGGTCAATCCAACAGCCGTAACAATACAAGCAACGAAAATAAGAACCGCAAGGAAGAAGCTACCATAATCGCCAAAAGTATATTGGACATAAGTATGGAGGATGTCTGCACCATCTTGAGGATTAGGGATGATCGATGCGCTGTTCTCACCTAACTTGAATAATGATAGGTAAACCAGAGTCAATAGCACACCCGCAATTAACCCAGCCCACATGGTATAGCGAGTCAATAGAGAAGAGTTTTCAATACCTCGGGAGCGAGCTGCATTGACAATGACTATCCCGAAGACCATGGCACCTAATGTATCCATGGTCAAATAGCCATTGATAAACCCATTAGAGAATGCCATATCGCGATATTCATCTGTTGAAGGCATTGGTTGACCTGCTGGCCAAAATACAGCGGCAACACCAAGAATGGCCAGTGCTAGCATTTTGATTGGAGCTAACACATGTCCAACGCTATCCAACAATTTCCCTGGATACAAAGAAATTCCAATGACAATAACAAAGTAAACGACACTATAGATCAGTAATGAAATATCAGATTCGCCACCAAACAATGGGGCAATACCAATCTTATAAGATACTGTTGCTGTACGCGGTGTTGCAAATAGCGGACCTACGGAAAGATAAGCCACAACAGCAAGTAATATGCCAGCTGTTTTACCAATCGGCGTGCTGAGAGCTTCAATTCCTCCACCTACTTTAGCTAAAGCAATAACCGTTAAAACTGGAAGCCCAACCCCTGTCACTAAGAAGCCAAGTGCAGCGGTCCAAACTTGTTCGCCTGCTTGTAAACCAACCATAGGAGGGAAGATGATATTTCCCGCCCCAACGAAAAGCGCAAAGGTCATGAAACCTAACGCAATAATATCTCTGGATGTTAATCGATGAGCCATATTTTATGTTAAATTTTTTGTCGTAACGTTAAAAGATGAAAGATTACTTATTAGTAACTCTTTGAAAGATAAATGGCGGTATAGAATTCTAATTAACAAACTTCTAACAATACAGAATGTATTATTAAAACAATCTGACAAGATGAAAAATTAAAAAACAGGAAAAATCGCCAATAACTAACCACAAGTAAAACTTTTATAGGGAAAAAAGGCAATAGCAAACATCAAAACAAGAAGAATCAACTAAACTATTTTTTATAACCAGTGATTACTTTCAGTAAAATCGCCATATACCCGATATGATTTGCATAAAAAATAATCATTTTAGGTGAGACAAATTAATATGTTGCATTTCATGCTATTTATTTCACCGCAAGTTCTTTTTCATTCAATCAATTATGTGATTAAATTTTATCAAATAATTATTTTGTTATTTAAATACAGGTAATTAGATTAATAATTAATTCTTATTATAGAAATACCCTCCATATTTTACTTATGAAGAGCATTTGCAGGATAAAAAATAATGTTTAATTAAATAGATGTTAACTCACTGTTTTAGATATTTTTTCTCTGAAACAATGAGTACAGGTGGTAAAGTAAATGAAAATTCACTGCCTTTTCCTAACTGGCTTGTCACAATTAACTGGCTGTTGTGGTGTTGTAGAGCATGTTTAACTATTGCTAACCCAAGCCCTGTTCCACCACCTGATTGCCGTGATCGCGCCTTGTCCACACGATAAAAACGCTCAGTTAAACGCGGTATATGTTCAGCTGGAATACCGGGGCCATTATCTGCAACGCTAAAACGCGCTCCTTGGCTATTTTTTTGCCAACTCACTTTAATCGTTGTTCCTGCTGGTGTATGGGAAATCGCGTTATAAACCAGATTAGCGACTGCACTACGCAACTGCTCTTCATTACCGTACACGCACAGCTTTTCATCAATAGCAAATTCAAGGTGATGTTGATTTTGGCTTAGACTGCTAGCCTCTTGTTCAATCATTTTAAGGATCACGGGGATGTTAATTTGTTCATCCAGACTAATCTGCGGGGCTACTTCGATGCGCGATAATTGTAACAACTGTTTGATTAAGTTATCCATTCTGCGTGCTTGATCTTGCATAACATGCAATGCTTTTTTATTCGCTGGTGAATTATTTTCTTGATCTTCTAGCACTTCCAAATAGCCTTGGATCACTGTCAATGGCGTACGTAATTCATGACTAACATTGGCAAAAAAATCTCGACGCGATTTTTCTAAGCGCCGTTTTTCAGTGACATCACGCGCAACCATTAATAATTGATCATCCGTATAAGGTAAAATGCGAAACTCGACATTAGATCCATTATTTAGCTCTATGGTTAGCCCTTGATCATAATTTTGTAATGTAAAATAGCGAGTAAAGTCAGGATAGCGTAATAAATTAAAAATATGCTGCCCACTGTCTTCAGGCCAACGAAATCCTAATAAATGCTGTGCATGGCGATTACACCAAAAGATATTCCCTTCACGAGTCATCATGACAACGGCATCTGGGAGAGATTCAGCCCCACTACGAAAGCGTTTAATCAGAACACCTAGTTCTCGCCGACGTTTACGATTACGCTGCTGCATTTGGTAAATACCGTAAAAGATAGGTTCCCAACCACCTTTACCTTCCGGTGGTAACATGCTGCGATCTAGCCATAACCAATAGGATAATCTCAGCAAATTATAACTGTGCCAAATAAGCGCAGCAGACAATGAAATGACTAATAACCAAGCAAGATGACCAATAAAAACGGAAAGAATGAAGGCGGGTAAGATAAATAAAAACAGACCCCAAACTAGCTGTTTCCATGATAAGCGTTCAAGCACGCGCGTTTCTCCTGCTATTTAGGTATCCCTGTTCAATATTCAATTGAATTGCTCCTATTAAAAACGAATAGAAAAACGGTAACCTGTACCACGAACAGTTTGTACCATCTTATCATGTCCTTGTGCTTCTAAAGCTTTACGTAGTCGACGAATATGCACATCAACAGTTCTATCTTCCACATACACATTTGCGCCCCAAACGTGATTGAGCAATTGCTCTCGGCTATAAACCCGCTCAGGATGTGTCATGAAAAAGTGCAATAATTTATATTCTGTCGGTCCCATATCAATAGGAATTTCATGACTACTCACCCGATGCGAAGTTGGATCTAATGTTAATCCATTCATTTCAATGATGTCTTCAGCCGCCATAGGCGAAATGCGGCGTAAAATTGCTTTAACTCGCGCAACTAATTCTTTTGGTGAAAATGGTTTAATTAGGTAATCATCAGCGCCAACTTCTAGCCCTTTGACGCGGTCTTCTTCTTCACCTCTCGCGGTTAGCATCATCACTGGAACATCACGAGTTTCATTATCGCGTTTCATATGCTTAATAACTTGCAGACCAGAACCACCGGGGATCATCCAATCTAACAGAACTAAATCAGGCAGCGGATCAACTAATTGAGCAATGGCAGAATCATAATCATCAGCTTCAATATATTGAAAACCATTCTGTTCTAGTACAAAACAAACCATTTCGCGGATCGGTGCTTCATCTTCAACCACTAGAATGCGTCTTGCCATGATTAATCCTATAAATAAGAAGATGTATTCATCATATCCCAAGTTATTCCATCATTAATATTGTCCAATTTAGTGATTTCATCTTGAGTTAAATTAGGAATACAAATAAAAGTAAAAACATTATGCGTCACTTTTATGACAGAATTATGAAAAATGACATTAATTGCTATTTTTCCTCTTTGATTCATTATAGCTTGTCATTTAAGTGAAATATTATTTTCACATTTCCATCATATCTTTTATTTGCGAAATTTTGGCGAATGTAAAGCGCCTATTCTCTGTGAAATTTCCGCATCGGATGAAGGTTACGTTATACTCAGCCTTTACTATTTTTATTTCTCTATATTTGTATATCGATAGCAGAAATACACATTACTGGGAATGAGCATTCATGCGTATTATCCATACTTCTGACTGGCATCTTGGCCAATATTTTTTCACAAAAAGCCGAGCTGCTGAGCATCAACATTTTTTGACTTGGCTAGTTGAACAAGTCAAACAATATCAAGTAAATGCGGTCATTGTTGCGGGTGATATCTTTGATACTGGCTCACCGCCTAGCTATGCAAGAGAAATCTATAATCAATTTGTTGTCTCTTTACAACAAACTGGCTGCCAGCTTGTCATTTTAAGTGGTAATCATGATTCTGTTTCTGTTCTCAATGAAACCAGTTCTCTACTTTCTTATTTAAATACAACCGTGATCACATCAGGCACAGAGCCTCACGTAATCACATTGCAAGATGAGCAAGGTCAACCTGGCGCGCTGTTGTGTGCAATTCCCTTCTTACGCCCAAGAGATATTCAACTGAGTATTGCGGGGCAAAGCAGTGAAGAAAAGCAGCTATCGCTACAAACAGCCATTAGTGATTATTACCAAGCTAGTTATCAATTAGCTCAGCAACAAAGAGAATTACTCAATTTAGATATTCCCATCATTGCAACGGGCCACCTCACCGTCGTGGGTGCTGAATTGACGGACTCTGTTCGCGATATCTATATTGGGACATTAGACGCTTTTCCATCAGGCGCGTTTCCTCCCGCAGATTATATTGCATTAGGGCATATTCATCGCCCACAAGTTATTGGTGGAAAAGCACATATTCGCTATTGTGGTTCGCCTATTGCACTCAGTTTTGATGAAGCTAATCAAGAAAAAAGTGTTTGTTTGGTTGAATTTAATGGTTGCCAAATGACACAAATAAGCCAACTCACTATTCCTACTTTCCAACGCTTATTAACCCTTAAAGGTAACCTTGACCAAATAAAACAACAGCTCCATGATCACATTCCACAATCGAGTGAGCCGCTAATTTGGTTAGATATTGAAGTCGCTTCGCAAGATTATCTCACTGATATTCAACAGCGAATTGAAAATTTAGTGGATAATTTACCCGTTGAGGTTGTGCTACTACGCCGCGCTCGCAAAGCTTCACAACATCAACAAGCAGTGACGATTAATGAATCATTAAATGAATTAACAGTTGAAGAAGTGTTTCTGCGCCGCCTAACAGAAGAAACCATGGAAGATAAAGACAAAGAGCAACGGCTTGTGCTGTTATTCAAACAATCTTGTGATGCCTTACGTTCTGAGTTAGAGGAAAACGCATGAAAATTTTAAGCTTACGTCTAAAAAACCTAAACTCACTTAAAGGCGAATGGAAAATAGATTTTACCCAAGAGCCTTTTGCCAGCCAAGGTTTGTTCGCCATCACCGGTCCAACTGGGGCAGGTAAAACAACCTTGCTTGATGCCATTTGCCTCGCGTTTTATCATCAAACACCAAGATTAAAGACTATTTCGGCAAAGCAGAATGAGATAATGACTCGGCATACTAGCGAATGTCTTGCTGAAGTTGAGTTTGAAGTCAAAGGTACCGCTTATCGTGCATTCTGGAGCCAACGCCGTGCGGGCAATAAACCGACAGGAAATCTCCAACAAGCCAAAGCTGAATTAGCATTAGTGAGTGATGGCAAAATTTTAGCCGAAAAGCTAAATGATGTCAGAGAGCAAATCATTCATATCACCGGTCTTGATTTTGCACGTTTTACTAAATCAATTTTACTGTCTCAAGGTGATTTTGCTGCCTTTCTCAATGCCAATGTAAAAGAGCGTGCTGATTTACTTGAAGAAATTACAGGTACTGAAATCTATAGCCAAATTTCGAGTTATATTTTTCAACAACATAAACAAGTAAAAATAGATTTAGAGCTGCTTAAAAGCCGAGCACAAAGTATCCACCTATTAACAGAAGACGAATATCAAGCCCTATCAAATGAACAAACTCAGCTTCTTGAACACGAAAAACAGCTAAATTCTCAACTCAATCAATATCAACAAGCTGCTCAATGGTGGCAACGCGAGCGACAACTTACAACGCGATTACAGCAGTTGAAAGTTGAACAACAAAGTGCGGAAGAAGCCTTCCAAGCTGCAGAACCAAGCTTTAAAAAATTATCAGATAACCTTCCCGCAGAAAACTTGAGACCATTATGGTTAGATGTTGAACGCTATACAAAAATACTCAGTGAACAATCACAGAAGCAGCACGATTTATCACAAGTTCTGGAGAACAGTTTACAAGAACTTGAGCCATTACATGCCCAAGTAGCAAAAAATAAGTATGATGAATTGCAGCATCGCACCTACATGCAGCAACAGCTAGAGATTATTGATGAGCAAGTTCGCCCATTAGAAAATGAGATTGCTAATTTAACGCAAAAAATTGTTGAAATCAGTGAAGAAAAAACGCGCTATCAATCTGAATACCAAAACAAAAAAATAGCAGTTACTAAAATACAGCAACGGCTTTCAACTGCAAAAAGTGAACTACAGCAACTTGATGTATTTTTAGAAGAAAAACAAACTGACGCATCAATTTCTCAACATATTGGTTTATGGCAACAACAAAGCCATTTGATTGATGAATTACATCAGCAAATTGCCGCTCTCACTCAAAAACAACATAACTTAAAACAAGAGCAAACTGCGTTATTGTCAGAAGAACAACAACAAATTGATCTGAACAAGCAGACAGAATCAAGCTTAGAGCATGATCAACAGCTCTTCTTAGGCGTTGAGAAAACATATTTAGATAGGCAACAATCCCAAGATATCACTCAACTAAATCAATCTATTGAGCAACTAAGAGCGCGCTTGCAACACGCTCAGGTATTACCTTTGTTGTTCTCTCAATGGCAAGATCTACAGAATCAAATAAAAAAACAGCAAACTCAATATGATGTATTGATACCGTTAATCCAAAAAATTGAACATGATGCGCAAGTGACAGAAACGAAGCTTAGCCATCTTCAACCGCATCTAACTGATCTCAATGAGCGATTACAGTTAGAACAAAAGATTGTTAGCCTAGAAAAAGAGCGCCAGCAATTAGTTGCTGGAAATCCATGCCCTTTATGTGGCTCTTTATCACATCCCGCAATTGAACAATATCAATCTATTGAACCAACTCAAACAGAGCAACGCTTGAAAACGTTGATGCAACAGGTTGATGAGCTAAAACAAATACAAATCAATCAACAAATTTCATTGCAAAAGGAAAATCAAAGACTTGATGAAAATAAGCAGCAACAAATATTGTTAGCTACACAACTCGAAACACTGAATAAAAAGTGGTTGATGGCATGTGAACAAGCTCAAGCAAGTGAACTCACCTATGAAGAAACATTAGTCGAACAATTTATTGCCGATCTTCAGCAACAGCTATCAGCACAACAAGAAATTGTCAGCCAATTCACAGTATTAGAACGAGAATATCAGCAACTCAAACAACAATTGCATGAAAAACAATCACAATATAAACAACAGCAATCTGCTTTATTATTGATTGCAGAACGTTTAACTCACCAAAAGCAACTATTTACCAATATGCAAAGTGAGCTAACGCATCTTAAATCACGTTTTGATGAACAATATCAACAAATTAAAAATTCTATTGCTTTATTTTCGCTGCCCTCAACAGAAAATATATCTCAATCGCTTGAGATACTCGCGTTACGTGGACAAGATTATGAATTAAAAGCGCGTACAGCTCAGGAGCTACGCCAAAAAATAGCCGTTACAGCGGCAACACTTGAAGTAGAATTGAATCAACAATCTACCTTAGAAAAGCAATATGGACATTTAGAACAACAATTACAGAAATATCAGCAGGCTATAACGCAGAAACAAGCTGACCGTAAATTATTATTAGCAGGTGAAGCAATTGCTGATTATGTTGAAAAATTGCAGAAAAAACTGGCCGATATCACCGAACACCTACAAAAGTTAACGAATCAGGTCAATCTGAGTGAAAAAAATATTGCGTCACTCAAAGGCAGCTTAAACGAAGTCATTAGTGCAGTAAAAGTCAGCCAGCAGCAATTAACGTCAACACAGCAGCTTTTTAATGATGAACTTGCAAAAAGCCCATTTGCAACTTTACCTCTATTTTTAGAAGCATTATTAGCACCTGATGAAAAAAAGCGTCTTGAACAACTTCATCAACACTTAAGTCAAGCGCGTCTGCAATCTGAAGTTCGTTTAAAAGAAGCCGAGCTTGCATTGCAAGAGCATCAACAACAGCAATCTCAGGAAGCTAGCAATTCAACATTTGAACAGATACAACAGCACATTTCTGCTCTGCTTGAGGAAATAAAAACACTCAACCAACAGCAAGGGCGCATTACCAACCAACTTGATGCTGACAAGCAGCAGCGGCATCAACAACGCGACTTATTAAAAGAAATTGAAGACAAACAATTGCACTATGATGATTGGTGCTATCTTAATGATTTAATTGGATCATCTGACGGTGATAAGTTCCGCCGTTATGCGCAAGGCTTAACTTTTGATAGTTTGATTGCGTTAGCCAATCAGCGATTAGATAAGCTGCATGGACGCTATATATTACAGCGTAATCATAGCGCTGAGTTAGAATTACAAGTCATTGACAGCTGGCAAGCTGACACTATTCGCGATATTAAAACACTTTCTGGTGGTGAGAGCTTCTTGGTCAGCCTAGCGCTTGCACTGGCATTATCCGATATGGTGAGCAATAAGACACAATTAGAATCACTCTTTCTTGATGAAGGATTTGGTACACTTGATCCTGAAACATTAGATATTGCGCTTGATGCTTTGGAAAGTCTTAATGCATCTGGAAAAGTCATTGGCGTCATTAGCCATGTCGAAGCGATGAAAGAAAGAATTTCGGTACAAATCCCTGTCAAAAAAATCAATGGATTTGGAATCAGTGAATTACCGCATCAATATCGAGTTAGTTAAACACGTAAACAAAATCAATAAACATTCTCTATAACGGGCTTTTTTTAATAAAAAACTTGCCCGTTTAACATTATCGAAATCAATTTGGTCAGTTAACCATGTTTAAAAAAATAAAAAAGATGTTAGGCCTTATGCCAATGCCACTTGAAGAAATCAATCAGATATTGGAAAAGGCGGAACAAGGCGATGTTAATGCTCAATATAATATTGGAACAATATATGATGTAGGTGAAGGCATTCCCAAAGATACGGCTAAAGCGATTGGGTGGTATCAAAAAGCAGCGGAGCAAGGTCACGCCAAAGCTCAATATATGCTTGGCATTATGTATGAATCAGGTGACTGCTTACCTTACGATGCAGCGAAAGCGGTTGAGTGGTTTAAAAAAGCAGCAAAGAATGGTGATCAAGATGCTTTATTTCATCTAAATCATATAGATCAAGAGAACACTAAAAATTCTAAACTGTGATGCACCATCCTTGGTGCTCCATTTGCTTCTGTCTAACGGATCTGCTTCCTTTCTTAATATCATATATGGCTAGCTAAGTATCAAATTGCATCAAGGGCTTGTGATAACGCTTCTTGAAGATCATTCGCATTTTCTATTCCGACAGATAAACGCACTAAATTGCTATCAATACCGATTTGATTGCGCACTGATTCTTTAATACCTGAATGTGTCGTTGAAGCAGGATGGCAAGCCAGCGATTCAGTTCCACCTAAACTGACAGCTAATTTAAATAACGCAAGATTGTCGAGGAATTTAAAGGCCTCTTCTTCATTTTCACCAACATTGATAGAGAGTGTCGAACCTGCACCCGTACATTGCGTTTGGTAAACCTGATATTCTTGGCTATCTTTTGGTAAAAATTCTGGGTAATGCACTTTTTTAACCTTTGGATGTTGATGCAGGAAATGCGCTAATTTTTGTGCATTATCATTCGCTTTTTCCATCCGCAATTGCAAAGTTTCTAAAGAGCGTCCCAGCATCCAACTTGAATGAGGATCAAGCTGAGTGCCGATAGCATTGCGCTGCGCTCGCACTTTATTCACTAATTCACGACGACCAACCACACCACCAGCAACTAAATCAGAATGACCACCGACATATTTAGTTAGTGAGTACACACTTAAATCTGCACCTAATGCTGTTGGCTTTTGGAAAACAGGGCCTAGCATGGTGTTATCACAGACAAGCAATGGTTTGGTATCTTGGCGTGTTTCCCCTATTTCTTGAGCAATTTGACTAAGTAAGTGAATGTCCACTAACGTATTTGCAGGATTAGACGGTGTTTCAATATAGATTGCTGCAATGTTTTTGCCAGGCTCAATACCGTCAATCACTTTACGGATTGCATCACCATCGCAACCACTTTGAAAAGGCACTGAAGTGACACCAAAACGCGCCAATGTATTTAGAAATAGCGTTTCAGTTCCACCATAAAGCGGTTGGGAATGCAGTAAAACATCCCCCGGCTTAAGAAAAGCCATTAAACATGTCGTGATAGCTGACATGCCAGATGAAAAAAGGGCTGCACTTTCAGCACCTTCATAGAGCGCTAATCTATCCTCAACAATTTCGCTGTTAGGATGATTGAAACGTGAATAGACTAGTCCTTGTTTTTCATTGCCCGATGTTTGTGTGCGTCCACTAACTAAATTAAAAAAATCTTTCCCTTCCTGAGCTGTTTTAAAGACAAAGGTTGAGGTTAAAAATACAGGAGGCTTTATTGCCCCTTCAGATAATCTTGGATCATAACCATAACTCATCATCAATGTTTCTGGTGAAAGCACGTGCCCATTTAACTCTTTTTTATAATAACTGTCTGACATAGTTGTACTCCGATAATAATAATCAACAACCCTTATACAGAGTACATCATAAGATGTTGCTATTCTTGACAATTTGTTCGTATTCGTCAGGATAAAACTTTTGCGTAACAGATAAATGTGAACGCAACCGCCCTTTAATGGCATTTTTTCCTAAATTAGTAAACATTGGGTTTAAAGGATCGCTATCAGGCCCTAATGCTTGCTTGGCAAGATGTTCTGGTAAAGGTAATAGTGGCACTTCTTCAGCATAAATACTTGGCGTAATAAAATAAGCAATAGAATAACGGGAAACACTATTTTGTTTTCTTACGACTTGATGAACATTCGCGCGTAAATAACCATTTGTTGCAAGTTCAAACACTTCACCAATATTAATCACAAATGCATTCTCTAATGGTTCCACATCCACCCAACCATTATCTGTTTCAACTTGTAATCCGCCCGTATTATCCTGCCATAATAATGTTAATAAGCCGGCATCTTTATGAGCACCAACACCTTGTTCGCCCGTATTATTATCTTCTCTAGCTGGATAATGAATGAGTTTTAATAAATGTTGAGAAGGTTGGCCAATAATATTATCTAAACTATCTTCCGGTAATTCCAATGCGACAAGAAAGGCTTTAATTAATTTAACAGCAATTGATCTCATATCACTTTGCCATGCCAATGCCTGTGTTTTTAATTCAGGCAAAGCATCTGGCCATTGGTTTGGACCTTGTAAATTAAACCAAATGGGATCTTGTGCGCTAAGGGCTAAAGTGGGTAACTCTTCACCAATATCAATTTGCTCGCGATAGTCAGGCTGATTTCGCGTATTTTCCTCTGTTGATGCGGTATATCCGCGAAAATGCTTTGATTGACTCATCGCTATTTTTTCTTTTTCCGCTTTAGGTAAAGCAAAAAAACGTTTTGTCGTAGCTAATAAATTTTCTCGCTGTGTTGGTGTAATATTGTGCCCAACTAGATAAAAAAAACCAATTTCTCGGGCAATAAAACGTAATTTTTTATAAAAGTTATCTCGCGTTTTTGGATTATCCAATTCACTAAGATCAATAATCGGCAATGAATATAATGACATAATTAAACCCTATTATTTCTATTATTTAATGGATTAAAAAACATTTCATTATTAATTAATCACGATATACACCAAGGTTATTTATCTACAATTTCATAAAACATTGGCTATATATTAAATTTTTAACCTGATGATTTAATAACCATGAAGAATAAATTCACAGTGAGACAATTAAACCCCATATTAGTAAAATACTTAAAATAATATAAAACTATATCGATATAACCATTTAAGTTTAATCAACACTTTGCATATAACTAAATACTCTTTTTATTGACCAAATGTTATTTCAAAAATAGTTATTTAATCTGATTAGATAATAACAACAAATTTTTGAGGATTTAAAAATGAAAAAAATAATAACATCGCTACTTGTCCTTTCTGTTTTTGTGATCAGTGCTTGTTCTCAAGACGATAAACCACAACAACCACAACAAACTTCCAATACCAGCCAGCAAGGTAGGCATAAAATTATTATTGGTAGTCATGGTAGTGATTCTGATATCTGGAAATTTATTGCTCAATCCCAAGCCACTAAAGAGGCGGGATTGGATATTGATGTTAAAATTATAGATGATGGCGTCACGTTAAACATTGCTACAATTGATGGTGATGTTGATGTAAATGCCTTTCAATCATGGGGATTTTTAAAAGATTTTAACCAAAGTCATCAAAATCAATTAACTGCAATTACAACCACTTATTTCGAACCCATGGCTATTTATTCATCGAAATATAAAACACTTGAACAACTCCCCAATAATGGAGCATTAGTGGCTATTCCAAATGATTCAGCAAATCATGCACGCGCACTATTATTATTGCAAAAATCGAAATTAATCACGCTTAAGCCTGACTTTAATCAGGCGACAGGTTCAGTCAATGACATTATTGATAACCCCAAAAATTTAAAATTTAGACAAATTAAATATGCCCATGGACCAAGAGCATTACCCGATGTTGATATTGCAGTTATTGGTAATACAGCCGCACAAGAAGGTGGATTAAATGCTTTAACAGATTCTTTATTTAGAGAACAAAATGATGAAAGTATTAACGATAAAATTAATGTTCTTGTCGTCAAATCTACCAATAAAGATAATCCAGCCTTTAATAAATTAGGTGAGTTATACCACACAGAAGCCGTCAAAAATTATATTCAAGATAATTTTGGCGGAACGAAAATCCAAATCGTTAAACCCCTTTCTGAACTTCATTAAATTTTCAGGATGATAGCGGCAATACGCTTTGTCGCTATCGCCATCATCTTATTAAAAATAATTCAATATGAGTAACTTCATTGATAAAAAATGAGCTATCTCATGCGAAAAATAAACGCACAATAAAAATAACCATTTGATTTATCATAGAAATAATAAACTTTTTTCTTTATCCAAAAATTTGAATCTTATGGTTAAATTTTTTTCTATGATTTTTATGCTAGCAAGTTATAGTAATAACCAATGAATAAATAACGGCGTCTGAAATTTTAATAAAATGCCGTGTGCTTAAAAATAGCTAGGAGACTCACATGTCAAACGCATTTATCGAAATGATTAAAAATCGTCGTACTATTTATGATCTCGGCAATAAATTACCTGTTTCTCATGAACACATTATAAATTTAGTCAAAGAAGCCGTTAAACACTCACCTTCATCTTTTAACTCACAAACATCACGTGTTGTTATTTTATTTGGTGATGAACATAAAAAATTGTGGGAAACAACAAAAGAGACGCTGAGAAAAATCGTTCCTGCTGAAGCATTTAGCGGTACTGAGAAAAAAATTGATAGCTTTAGCGCTGGTGCTGGCTCAATCTTATTCTTTGAAGATATGTCCGTAGTTAAAGGCTTACAAGAACAGTTCCCTTTGTATGCAGATAATTTCCCTATCTGGTCAGAACAAGCAAGCGGTATTGCTCAATTCGCTGTCTGGACAGCATTAGCACAAGAGCAAGTAGGAGCTTCATTACAACACTACAACCCGCTGATTGATAACTTCGTACAAAAAGAGTGGGGAACCCCTGATAGCTGGGTTTTACGCGCGCAAATGGTCTTTGGTTCAATTAATTCACCAGCAGGTGATAAAGACTTTATGGATGATGAAGTTCGTTTCAAAATCTTCAAATAAATTATCCTCTTGAAGCAAGTATATTTCCCTCTACTCTTATGTATAAAGAAGTAGAGGGAAAATTTAAATGTGTTTTTTCAGTGTAATATCCTACCCAAACCCCACTTCTCATACACATCAAATTAATTGTAAATGAACACAATTAAACACTACACTTTTTTAACAAATTACATCATATTAAGTAACATAGAATTGTTAAGTAAATATTAAGTTAAATATTAAATATGATTATTAAAAAATAAACTTAATTTGCGCTGCATATAATTCAACCAATTGTTATATAAAATAAAAACTCGCTGATTTCTTAATATTTGTCATATATTTTACATGTATCTGAACTATACTTATATTGATGACATTAAATTGTCATCAATATAAAGCCTTCCAATGAAGCTGTTGCAATATAGGAGGTAGACAATGAAGTCATTATCCTTACTCGCTACTGCCGCTGTTGCTCTCATTTCTAGTTTTACTTGCTATTCAATGAATCAAAACATTGCTGAAGGAACGATCTCATTTTTTGGTGCTATTGTTGAAGAACAATGTGAGCTCAACATCAAATCACCCAAAAATGTCAATATCCATTGCTATCGTAATGGCAAAAATATGACTAAAGTGAGCACCCTGAAAGAGGCTCAAAAATTAAGCTCTGATTATGTTAAAGTGGAATATGGCCGCTATAATGAAAAACCAATATTGGATGTTATTTATCAGTAAGTTATATAGTTAAAAGCTCCACAGTTAATTATTTAACTATTGGAGCTTTCAATTGACTGATTTTTATCCCAAAAGGAGATAATCTACACGAATTAATGACCTAACTTATTTAGCTTGCAAATCAATTTGATAAACAGCAAAGCCAATGTCATCTGTACCTACATGCTTGATTGGATATTGTGCATGTTGTTTGATAAATTCCGCTGCCTTGTCGCTTGGTGACGTTTCAAAACGAATATCCAGCTTCTTATCTGTTTTGATTGGTGAAAATAGCCAATTATTATCTGCTTGGCTAGTCACTTGCCCCTTTTCTTTTGATACTTTAGCAATATAAGACGCTAGAACACTGCGATTTTCATCAGGGGAAGCGAAAGCAATATTGGCATCGCCAGTTCCTGCAAATTTTCCACCATAAGCACGATAATTATTTGTCGCAATTAAGAAAGTTGCTTTTGGATCAATCGGTTTTCCTTGATAGGTAACTTCTTTAATCCGATTTGCCTGTTTATTCACCAACTGGCAATCTGTATCATATTTTGCAGGTTCAGTTAGATCGATTTGGTAGTTTATCCCGCTGATCGTATCAAAATTATAGGTTCTGAAACCGTCCCAATTGATCAAACTTTGAGGCTTTGTCGATTGAGGATCAATTTGATTGAACATACCCGCTGAACATTCCAACCATTCAACAACATCAGCACCTGTAGCCTTCACAACGACTAAAGTATTTGGGAAGAGATATAAATCGGCTGCGTTGCGGAAAGTCAAATCCCCTTTTTCAACTTCCACAAATTCTGCTGGGGCATTTTTACGGCCTCCCACTTTAAATGGGGCTGCCGCAGACAAAACCGGTAGATCCGATAAATCTGGATCACCTTGAATATAATGGCGGGTGTAATCTGCCTGAGCATCATTGACAATTTGTACCGTCGGATCACTTTGTACTAGCGCTAAATAGCTGTACATATTGTCTGAGGCTTTCCCAATCAACTTACTGACAAACTGGCGAGTATCATTATGTGGTTTATCAATAAGTTTAGCCAACTCATCATCACGCTCAACTAATGGCTTTTTGTTAGTCTTATCATAAATTGCACGGGCATGAGCTTGAGCATCAATGACTTTCCAATCACCATCATCATTATTGAGAACCATATCGACTACACCAAGATGATCCCCCCACTGACCTGGCATAACCGCTGGAATACCATTCACAGTACCTTTGTTAATATCGACGCCTTGAATATTCTCAAATTCTTTACTAGGAAATACGCCATGCGAGTGACCAAACATGATGGCATCAATATCAGGAACTTCACTCAGATAGTAAACGGAGTTTTCAGCCATTGCTTTATATGGCTCTTGCGAAAAACCAGAATGTGGAATAGCAACAATAAGGTCAGCGCCCTCTTTTTTCATTTGAGGAACAAACTTTTTAGCTGTCTCAGTAATATCATTGACTCGCACTTTGCCGCTAAGATTTGGTTTATCCCAAATCATAATTTGTGGTGGTACAAAGCCAATATAACCAATTTTTATATTATGCGTTTTTCCATCACGATCTTTTACTGGCGTGTCAACAATAATGTAAGGCGTGAAATAGTTCTCTCCCGTTTTTGCATCAATAATATTGGCATTTATATAAGGAAATTTAGCTCCTGCAATGGCTTGTTTTAAATAATCGAGGCCAAAATTAAATTCATGATTACCGAAATTACCGACAGTGTAGCCCATGGTATTCATTAAGCTATGCGCGGGATGGGATTCACCTTCAGCCAATCCTTTAGAGGCCACATAATCCGCTAATGGGCTGCCTTGGATCAAATCGCCGTTATCGACTAAAACAGCATTTATCACTTCACCTTTAGCAGCTTTAATTAAACTTGCTGTACGGACATAGCCAAACTGATCCGTTGATTTATCTTTAAAATAATCAAAATCAATTAAGTTACTGTGTATGTCTGATGTTTCCATTACACGCAAATCAACAGTGGCAGCATTAGCATTAAATGCAACAAATAACGCCAGCGCTGAAAATCTAAAAATATTATTCACTATAATTCCTCTTAATAGCTTTAAACCCTAAAGTATTGGAAAAACTCGGGCACAACTTAAGCTTAATATCTTGTTTCGAAGTATATACCGAAAATAATTTAAGTTGCATGTTTCAATATCTCAATAATGAACAATAACTTAGCATCGCGGATATTGTTTTATCAACCAAACCGCTATCACACACAGCAAGATCCTTCCCGATATTTTTTTCGCTTAATAACTGACAATTCGCTATCATAGCCCTTGATTAAAATAGGTAATCCATCAACAAAGGTAGGTTTTTCATGTGGTTCAAGAATATACTGGTCTATCGTCTAAATAGAGAATTGTCTCTTTCTGCCGATGATTTGGAAAAACAGCTTGCCCCCCTCGCCTACCATCCTTGTGGTAGCCAAGACATGATGAAAACAGGTTGGGTTTCTCCGTTAAAAGGGGGGGATTCTCTGACTCATGCAGCAGGCCAACAAATTCTAATCTGTGCAAAAAAAGAAGAAAAAATGCTGCCATCTCCTGTTATTAAGCAGGAGCTACAAGATAAAATTGAAAAACTAGAAGCCGATCAAGGTCGTAAACTCAAAAAAACGGAGAAAGATTCTCTAAAAGATGAAGTTATTCATACTTTACTTCCCCGTGCTTTTAGTAAATTTAATAAAACCTATATTTGGATTGATATTGCCAATCAATTGGTTATTGTTGATGCCGCCAGTGCTAAACGAGCTGAAGATAACCTCGCCCTGCTTCGTAAAAGCTTAGGTTCATTGCCTGTTGTTCCTTTAACATTTAAAGAACCCATTGAATTAACATTAACTGAATGGGTGCGCTCTGGCTCCTTGCCGCAAGGCTTTGCTGTTATGGATGAAGCTGAGTTAAAAGCTATTCTCGAAGAAGGCGGCGTTATTCGTTGTAAACAACAAGATTTGATTTCAGACGAAATTGCTACCCATATTGAAGCCGGTAAATTAGTGACGAAACTCGCTCTAGACTGGGAAGAACGTATACAATTTATGTTTTCTGATGATGGTTCGATAAAACGAATTAAATTTAGTGATACTTTGAAAGAACAGAATGATGATATTGGCAAGGAAGACTATGCCCAACGTTTCGATGCTGACTATGTTTTAATGACGGGTGAACTTAGCGCGCTCATTGCTCGCCTCATTGATGTGTTAGGTGGGGAAGCCGAAAGCTAATTATTAGTACTACCTCATATTTGCTAGAAGGTTGTTGATGTTTCTTGATTATTTTCACAACAAATGTCGACACCTTCGAATACATTTACATCACTTTTTAGACCCCGCCAGCATTGCCACCATTAAATCATTGACTACCTACCTAATCTCTGGTGAATTAAATTACATTTCAGTTACAAAATCGTAGCAATTTTATCTATTAAACCCAATATTGTTATATCCAAGAATAGTTCAAGCGGTTAATCTTGGCTCAAAAGAATAAAAAATAAAGTTAACCAATTGAAATATCATGGATATATAAAAAATAATTTTAATTGCAGGATGTGTTATGAAAGATCTCATCGAGCATGAAGTAGATGAACATTCACTTGTTACACTACAAAAAATTACCGCAGAGAATTTTTCTGAGATTTGCTTACTCAGCCATACCCTCAGTGAAGAGCAACGCAGTATGGTCGCTGATAATGCCTATTCCATTGTCGAAGCACAATTTTCGGATTGCGCATGGTATCGGGGAATTTATGCCGATGACACACCTGTTGGTTTTATCATGCTGCATTCAGGCTTAGATGATGATGAACTTGAATATGATGGCATTATGTTATGGCGCTTTATGATAGCGGAACCTTATCAAAAACTCGGGTTTGGTCGTGAAGCGTTGATCCAAGTAATCCGCTATCTTAAAAAGAAAGGTTATCCACGTTTATATAATAGCTGTGGTGAAGGCGAAGGAAGCCCTTTTGAGTTTTATCAAAAACTTGGATTTATTCCAACAGGTTCATATATTGATGATGAATGTGAACTGGTTTTAGATTTAACAACTTGGCAGGATGAGTCATACTGAATATCAATCAAAAGATTGATTCAACTCACTAATAAACAAGGGAAAAATTTGATTCTTTCATTTTTCCCTTGTTACTCTTTATTTTTGGATTAAATAACGAATAGTTGGCCCATCTTGTTGAATATCCAAGACTTTATAACCATAATTCTTTGCATCCAAAGGAATATTATTAATAGATTGCGGACAATCGCTCACGACCTCTAATATCTCTCCTGGCTTTAAAGATGGCATGGCTTCTAATGTCGCTACCGCAGGATATGGGCAAGGTTCTCCAACCATATCTAAACGATAATCAGGAATAATGTCTTTGTGGCTCATATATTATGCCTCCGCTGATTTTGCAATTTGTATTGGTGCACGTTTGCGGAAAAAGTATTTTTCCCATGCAAGCATTAAAATAAAGGCTAAAGCTAATAAAAGATAAGTGACCGCTAAACCACCTTGCGGGCCAAATGTCTCAAGTAAATTGACTTTATCAAAATCAGTTGCTAGCCATGGTGCTAAATCATCCCAATAATAAGCAAGAATTGTTGCACCAATAATATTGCCAAATCCTACCCACCAATAATGGACTTGACCTTCTACAGCACGGTACATCCAACCGGTTTCACAACCTCCCGCGAGGACAATACCAAAACCAAACAGCAGTCCACCAATGACAGCATTAGGTCCGGCCCATAAAATTTTAGGTGTCGCGCCAAGTTGCACATAGCTAAAAATTCCAATCGCACTGACGGCCATCCCAATAATAATAGCTTTAGCCATATGAGTTCGACCCGTGATCCACAAATCACGAAATGCTGATGTAAAACAAATTTGTGCGCGTTCAATTAATAAACCAAAACCAATTCCACATAAAATCGCAATACCAAAAACGGGAGAGTTCCATAAAGTATAAAAACCCCATGCAAGAGCAAGTAGAAAAATAATCATTCCTAATTTAAAACGCTTTTTCGCACTCTCAACTTTTTGTGTTAATGGTGAAGCAGCAGACACTTTTTGTAGTTTTATTGGGATCCGGAACATTGGCATCAAGGTAAATTTAGCACCAAAATAAGATCCAGCCGCAGTAGCAACAGCAAAAAACCATGCATGTAGAGAAAATTGAGGGATACCCGTGAAAAATGCGGCTAAATTACATCCCATCGCTAAGCGCGCACCAAAACCGGCAATAATCCCACCAGCAATAGCTTGAATAATGCGAATTCGATGCTGAGGCATGCGCAATTTGATATTATTTGCCCATAATGCTGCGGCAAAACATCCAGCAAACATCCCGATGATCATGACACCATCAATTCTATCAAGTGGGCTGCCTTCAAAACCGATGACTTTGAAGTATCCCCATTTTTCAGGTTCAGCACCAAATAGTTGAAGGATATGACCACCCCAGCGAGTAAATTCACCGGTAACAGCCCAAAAAGTCCCCGTTAAGCCAAAATAATAAGTCGAAAGAACACCTGCAGCAATAACTGCGGGTAAAGGTTTCCAAAAACGGATGAGATAGTGAGATTTAAACTCAGACCAAGTCATTGTAACGTCCAATTGATTCAACACCAGCACCTGGCAGAAGATCCCACTGTTGTATCTATACCGCGAATAATTCAAGTTACATTTATAGCGAAAAACAACCTCATACAGCTTAATAGAGAGCGGCTATTTAGCGAATTAACACAACTTGAAAGATCTTAGCGATATATTCCCCACAGTGGCTAGCAGCACATCATACTCATATTATTTATTTCGTGAAGGTATTTAGTCATAAAAAATTGATCTATATTCACTCTCTACCAAATCGTATTAGTTGACCATATTTATGGAAACACGACTTTGTATATTTAAGATATATTAATTTTTTTTGCCTATTTTGACAGCGATGATATTGATTGAAATAGAGTCAGAATAGATGATTTGATATACAGAAAAATAAATTTCAACATTTACCTTTACCGCAGATAACATCCAATTTACTTATAAAAATACTTAACAAAAAATTGGTAACATAAGTTATGTTATATCAAAACATGGTTTTATAATTCATTGAATTAAAAAAAGCGTTATCAAAAGATAACGCTGAAATGTGTAATTTTACTTTATCTATTTGTAGAGGAGTATATATGAAATTGCTTATTACAGCGTGCATGCTATGCGTAGTCTGAAGTCAGCCCATTAGACTCAGATATAACATTTTTCAACTTAAAAAATATTTTGTCAGAGTTAAAAATATTTATATCCTATAAAATCTAATTCATTCTATTTATTTTTAACTGATAAAGGTAAAATAAATAGCCAACAAAAATATTTAAAAATGTTTCCAGATGTTATTGTCTGCATTATAACTAAACTTAATGCTGGCGCAAGTATTTTTTTATTTTAAATATCGTCAGTAAGATTTAACAAAATAGATATAAATACTAATTTTTAAATAAAAAACTAAAAAAGAAAGATATCTAGAGACTTTCATAGATAATTTACATATAAATCGACAACTTGAAAATTGCATAAGTTAAATAATGAAATAGCATTTAATTATTTATATAAATAACCTTACGTTAACTATTAAATATTTTTATTTATTATAGAAAAACAGATCAAATATCAATCAATGTAATAATTTAATATATCTTGATAGTTTATTTTCGAAATAAATATATGATATAAAAACAGCAACATCGAAAAAACAAAAATACAACAATGAAAACAGCATATTATACAAATCAAAATAGGATTAAAAGGATAAAAACCATACCAAGAATAAGTAAAATTACTTATATGGATAACTAAGATAGAACTAATAACATAAATAACCAAATTACCAATACAGTTAAATAATATAGTTACCCCATCTAAAATAGAATAAAACAAAATAAACAATCCACCATAAATAAAATTTAAAGATATCAAGCAAAAGCAAATAAATTCAAAAAATTAATGAATTAAACTTTTCATTTGAAAAATACTATTCATATATCGATGTATTTTAATATGGCATGTAACTAAGAGACGCCTTTATTGCCAATCTTTTTAAGATTGAAAATAAACAATGAATACAGTTTGCTACACAAATAAAAACGCACTAAATCTTTAATTGATTAGATTAAAAATTTAGTGCGTTAATATATTATTATTTTGCGACTATTTAGCTGTGGTGGCTTCCATTCCAACTAAACCAATTTTGAGATATCCGGATTGACGAAGAGAATTCATCACATCCATCATGGTTTCATAATCAACGCTTTTATCCGCTTGGAAGAAAATTGTTGTCTCTTTATTTGTATTTGTCGCTATATCAAGAGATGAACCTAATTGCTCTTTTGTTACGGCTTGCTCACCAAGAAACAATTGGTTATCTGACTTGACTGTCAAGAATATCGGTTTTTCAGGGCGTGGCTGTGGTTTTGCAGTTGAAGCTGGTAAATCAACTTTAATATCAACTGTTGCCAATGGCGCAGCAACCATGAAGATAATTAGCAAAACCAACATAACATCAATAAATGGTGTTACGTTAATTTCATGCATTTCACCGCTATCATCTTGTTCGTCACCTAAACGCATTGCCATAATCGTTACCTTGCTTTGCTATTTGCCAAATCTAAGTCACGTCCTAACAATAGAGCAGCTTGAGCAGCAACATCACCGACCTGACCACGATAATTGTTTATCATTCTGGCAAAAATATTATAAATAACAACAGCTGGAATTGCTGCAATCAAACCAATCGCAGTTGCTAACAGTGCCTCAGCAATACCGGGAGCAACAACCGCAAGGTTAGTTGTTTGCGAGTGTGCAATACCAATGAAACTGTTCATGATCCCCCAAACGGTTCCAAACAGCCCAACAAACGGGGAGATAGCACCAATGGTTGCTAAATAACCATTACCACGCCCCATATAACGACTAATTGATGCAACAGCACGTTCGAGACGGAAACCAGTACGCTCTTTGGTACCTGATAAATCACTACTACCCGCTGACAGTTCTCTTTCAGTAGCAGCTTGTTGTAGTAGCATGCGAGTCACACTATTTGCTTTAAAGTTTTTTGCAATCTTTAGTGCTTCGTCCAGTGATTTTACACTGACTAACTCTTTAGTTTCAGTTTTTAAGCGGCGACGAGCAATGATAATCTCTAGCCCTTTAGAGAAGAATAGAGCCCATGTAATAACAGAAGCAATAACCAAACCAATCATTACAGTCTTAACGACATTATCCGCATTCTGGTACATACCCCAAACAGATAAATCTTCGTTAAATCCACCTTGGCTTTCCGTGGTAATTGCAATATCTTCACTGATGACAGGTGCTGCACCCTCATTTTCTTGTACAGAAAGATTTTGCTCTATAGGTGCTGTAGAAGTAGAACCCGTATCTGTGGAAAGATTCGTATTTTCAGATGCCGGAGTAACCGGAGTCGTTTGGGCAGTAGCTGGTGTTGTCGCTGGAGTGGTTTCAGCATAAGCTGATCCCATCAAACCTATCGCCAATAGAATAGAAGCTGTTAGTGTACGCATCAGTTGGCCTTATACTCTCTTTTTCTGTGTTCTATGAATAAATTTGTGCCGATGATTTTTGCATTCACCGACTGACCCATAAAGCGAAATAAACTCGCTTCCTTCATCTCTTTTTTAAAAGACGATGCAGATAATATCAAACACAGCACGAATTGATAGTAATTATCATTACTATTCACGATTTTTTTGCTATTTTTTACCCTTTAACAGTGACATCCTTAAAGAAAGCAGGGTTACTTCGCTTTTTTATATTCAAAACCATAAATACAACAGATATAAATAATATCTATTCTTTAATATCTAAAATAAGAGATGTTGTACATCCTTAGCAAAATCATTTAACTTCAATTGATGCTTCTTAATTATGCAGTAAACACAGCACATACCTGTTCAAAATAACAGCTAAAGGAAGTCACATGTCAAAACTCAAACCTGAAACTCAGTTAGTTCATCTGGGGCGAAATCCCAATTACACCCAAAAAGGGGTTAACCCCATTATTCAAAGAACATCCTCTGTCATATTTAATACCCTGGAAGAAAAGCAACATGCAACCCGTAATCGCGCCAATGCTGTTCTTTTTTATGGTCGTCGAGGAACACAAACTCACTTTGCTTTCCAAGAAGCTATGACAGAACTGGAATGCGGAGCAGGTGCCGTTCTCTATCCATCGGGAGCTGCGGCAATCACCAATGCCATACTCTCTTTTATTTCAGCTGATGATCATATTTTAGTGACCGGATCAGCCTATGATCCCACACAAAATTTTTGCGATAAAATTCTCACAAAAGTGAATGTTGAGACAAGCTATTTTGATCCGATGATAGGTGCAGATATCGCAAAATTAATGCGCCCAAATACACGCATTGTTTTTTAGAAGCACCAAGTTCAATTACAATGGAAATACACGATCTTCCCGCTATTGTGAAAGCGATCCGTCAAAAATCACCCGAAACAATCATTATGATTGATAACACATGGGCTGCTGGTGTTTTACTCAAACCATTATTATTTGATATTGATATTTCCATTCAATCAGCAACTAAATATATTAATGGTCATTCAGATGGCATGTTGGGTGTTGCAATCGCCAACCAACGTTGTATTGAAACATTGAGAGAAAACTCTTATTTATTAGGACAAACTGCTGATCCTGATACAGTTTATATGGCAACTCGCGGCTTACACACATTAGCAACGCGCTTAAAACAGCATGAAGAAAACAGCCTTATCATTGCCCATTGGTTAGAGCAACATCCTGATGTCGAACATGTTTTTCATCCAGCTTTACCATCTTGCCCAGGACATGAATTTTTTGTTCGAGATTTCCATGGTAGCAACGGCCTTTTCTCTTTCCAATTAAAATCCCGTCTCTCTAAAGAGCAATTTGCTGATTTTTTAAATCATTTCACTCAATTTAAAATGGGCTATTCATGGGGTGGCTATGAGTCATTAATTTTAGGTTATCAAAAAGAAGACTTAATGAGCATGCGCCAATTTGATTATCAACCAAGTTCAGGCACCTTTTTCCGAGTTCATATTGGCTTAGAACATCCGCAAGATTTAATTGATGACTTAACATTGGCTTTTGAGCGTATTCAATAGTCTATTGAATTTCACATATTTACCTGCTTCATTTATGTGTGAATATGTGAAAATTCAATTAGTTTAATTATGCCTTTCTATAAACAAATCAAACTTAATTAGCTTTTTTCCTGTAATATACCTTAGATATTTGCTTTTTTCGTCTATACAGGAACGACTATGGAAGTCTTGCGCGAAATCGTAATGGCTCTTTGGCATCACGATTTTATGAAACTCTCCAATCCAGAAGTACTTTGGGTTATTTATACAGTTCTTTTTGTTGTCATTGTTTTAGAAAATGGCGTGCTCCCAGCCGCTTTTTTGCCCGGTGATACCTTATTAATTCTTTCCGGCGCACTGATTGCAAAAGGCGTTCTTCACTTTATACCAACTGTTTTATTACTAACTGCCGCCGCAAGTATTGGTTGTTGGTTGGGCTTTCTTCAAGGGCGCTGGCTCAGTGAAACGAAAATGGTTAAGCGATGGTTATCGCAAATTCCATCTGAATACCATGAAAAAGCGAACCAAATGTTCCACAAACAGGGGTTGTATGCCCTGCTTATTGGCCGTTTTTTAGCGTTTGTTCGCACACTACTCCCTGTGCTTGCCGGATTATCTGAATTAAGCCAAAAACGCTTCCAGCTATTTAACTGGTTAAGTGGATTACTTTGGGTTGGTATTATTATCAGCTTAGGATATGCATTAAACCAAATTCCATTTATTAAGCAGCATGAGCAAATTGTTATTAGCATTCTGATGATAATACCCGTAGTACTGTTGGTTGTAGGGTTAATTGGATCTATTGTGATGTATTTAAAACACCGCAAATCTATCAATAAAAAAACAAATTAACATGCAACTCAACCTAAACGAGTTCAGGTAATTTAATCGCTACCC
Organism: Providencia sneebia DSM 19967; assembly: GCF_000314895.2. GTDB lineage: Bacteria > Pseudomonadota > Gammaproteobacteria > Enterobacterales > Enterobacteriaceae > Providencia > Providencia sneebia. Next base: position 3,615,797 of record NZ_CM001773.1, read on the forward strand.
AAATCTTATCTTAGAATAAAAAAAAGCCCTGACATGACTGCCAGGGCTAACAAGAAAACTTATCAATTACTTAATAAGTGCATGCATCTCTTGAACTGAAATCACTTTTTCAGTTGGATCTGCACTCAACGACATGGTTGTTGCAAAACCACCATTCAACGTTGTGTCATAATGTACTTTATATTGCAGTGCGCTACGGCGGATCAATTTAGAATCTTCGATAGCTTGGCGGCCAGCAGTGGTATTCACAATATAATTGTATTCGCCATTTTTGATTCTATCCTGAATATGTGGGCGACCTTCATGTACCTTGTTGACTAAGCGCGGGTTAATCCCAGCTTCACCAAGTACAATCGCTGTGCCGTGAGTCGCATCTAGTTCAAATCCATGTTTCAACAATTTAGCCGCTAAATCGACAACGCGTGTTTTATCACCCTCACGAACAGAAAGTAAGGCGCGTCCTGTTTTCTTCATGGTTGAGCTACTGCCTAACATCGCTTTAGCAAAAGCTTCTGCAAATGTACGACCCACACCCATCACTTCACCTGTTGAGCGCATTTCAGGCCCTAAAATTGGGTCAACACCTTGGAATTTATTAAACGGTAAAACCACTTCTTTTACTGAATAATAAGGTGGAATGACTTCTTTAGTAACACCTTGCTCAGCTAAAGATTGTCCAGCCATTACGCGAGCTGCCACTTTCGCCAGTGGCACACCTGTTGCTTTAGAAACAAATGGCACTGTTCTCGCGGCACGTGGGTTCACTTCAATCAAGTAGACTTCATTGTTTTTCACTGCGAATTGGACGTTCATTAAGCCACGAACGCGTAATTCAAACGCAAGATCACGCACTTGCTCACGCATAACATCTTGAATTTCTTGGCTAAGTGTATAAGCAGGAAGTGAACAGGCAGAGTCGCCAGAGTGAACACCCGCTTGCTCAATATGTTCCATAATGCCGCCAATCAATACCATTTCACCATCACAGATTGCATCAACATCAACTTCTACTGCGTCATCAAGGAAACGGTCGAGTAAAACAGGCGCATCATTAGATACACTTACCGCAGTTTGGAAATAACGACGTAAATCAGTTTCGTCATAAACAATTTCCATCGCACGGCCGCCCAGTACATAAGATGGACGAACGACTAATGGATAACCAATACCTGCTGCTTTTTCAACGGCTTGTTCAATCGTTGCAACTGTTGCATTCTTAGGTTGTTTCAGATTAAGACGATTAACCGCTTGTTGGAAACGTTCGCGGTCTTCTGCTCTATCTATCGCATCAGGGCTAGTTCCGATAATTGGTACACCAGCAGCCTCAAGTTCACGCGCTAATTTCAGTGGGGTTTGTCCACCATATTGCACAATCACACCTTTTGGCTGTTCAATGCGGACAATTTCAAGCACATCTTCTAATGTTACTGGCTCAAAATAGAGGCGGTCTGATGTATCATAATCCGTTGATACTGTTTCTGGGTTACAGTTCACCATGATGGTTTCATAACCATCTTCACGTAAAGCTAATGAAGCATGTACACAGCAGTAATCAAACTCAATACCTTGTCCGATACGGTTTGGCCCACCACCTAACACCATGATTTTAGGTTTATCCGTATTTGGATTTGATTCACACTCTTCTTCATAAGTGGAATACATATAAGCCGTATCTGTTGCAAATTCAGCCGCACAGGTATCAACGCGCTTATAAACTGGATGCAGGTCATAGCTTTGACGTAATTTGCGTAACTCAGTTTCAGAAACACCAACAAGTTTAGCCAAACGTGCATCAGCAAAACCTTTACGTTTTAAAGTGCGTAGGAAATCTTTTGTTAAACCATTAATTCCAAGCTCAACAACCTGCTCTTCTAAACGCACTAATTCTTCAATTTGAACTAAGAACCAGCGGTCAATATTGGTCAGATTGAAGATCCCATCCACTGAAAGGCCTGCACGGAAAGCATCTGCTAAATACCAAGCTCGCTCTGCTCCGGCTTCTTTTAGCTCACGACGAATACGCGTTAATGCTTCTGGGTCATCTAAACTCACTTTAGGATCAAAACCTGTCGCGCCAACTTCCAGTCCACGCAACGCTTTTTGCATAGATTCTTGGAAAGTACGACCAATTGCCATAACTTCGCCAACTGATTTCATTTGTGTTGTCAGGCGGTCATTGGTGCCAGCAAACTTTTCAAAGTTAAAGCGAGGGATTTTTGTCACAACATAGTCAATTGATGGTTCAAATGAAGCCGGTGTGCGACCACCAGTAATGTCATTCATCAACTCATCAAGTGTATAACCTACCGCCAATTTAGCCGCGATTTTCGCAATAGGGAAACCTGTTGCTTTAGATGCCAAAGCTGACGAGCGAGAAACACGCGGGTTCATTTCAATAACAATTAAACGGCCTGTTTTCGGGTTAACAGAAAACTGGACGTTAGAACCGCCCGTTTCAACACCAATTTCACGCAAGACTGCCATCGAGGCATCACGCATGATTTGGTATTCTTTATCAGTCAGAGTTTGAGCAGGTGCTACAGTGATAGAGTCACCTGTATGAATGCCCATCGCATCGAAGTTTTCAATTGAGCAAACGATAATGCAGTTATCGTTTTTATCGCGAACAATTTCCATTTCATACTCTTTCCAACCAATTAATGATTCATCAATGAGCAATTCATTCGTTGGTGAAAGGTCTAGACCACGCGTACAGATTTCTTCAAATTCTTCTCGGTTATAAGCGATACCACCGCCTGTTCCGCCCATGGTAAATGAAGGGCGAATGATACAAGGGAATCCAACATCATCAGCAACCGCATAAGCTTCTTCCATCGTATGTGCAATACCAGAGCGAGCTGTATCCAAGCCAATTTTTTTCATGGCTTTATCAAAGCGTTGGCGATCTTCTGCTTTATCAATCGCATCTGCTGTTGCACCAATCATGGTGACACCAAACTCAGCTAACACCCCTTTACGCTCAAGTTCTAGCGCACAGTTTAGTGCTGTTTGACCACCCATTGTAGGTAAAACGGCATCTGGACGTTCTTTTTCGATAATTTTGCGCACAACTTCCCAATGAATTGGCTCAATATAAGTTGCATCAGCCATTTCAGGGTCAGTCATGATGGTTGCAGGGTTCGAGTTAACCAGAATAACGCGATAACCTTCCTCACGCAGGGCTTTACAAGCCTGAGCACCGGAATAATCGAACTCACATGCTTGCCCGATAACAATCGGACCGGCACCTAGGATCAGAATACTTTTTATGTCTGTACGCTTTGGCATTTTTATGGCTCCCGATTATTCTGCGTTATGACGAGGATGGTTTTGACGATATTCATTGATTAGGTCGATGAAATGATCGAACAATTTAGCCGCATCGTGTGGGCCTGAACTCGCTTCCGGATGTCCTTGGAAGCTAAATGCTGGCTTATCAGTACGGTGAATACCTTGCAAGGTGCCATCAAATAGTGATTTATGTGTCACGCGTAAGGTGTCGGGCAATGTTGACTCATCAACAGCAAAACCGTGGTTTTGAGCCGTGATCATAACAACATCTTGATCTAAATCTTTAACTGGATGGTTAGCACCATGATGACCAAATTTCATCTTCATCGTGTTAGCACCACTTGCGAGGGCAAGTAATTGATGTCCAAGGCAAATACCGAAAATAGGAATATCGGTTTCCAAGAAATGCTGGATAGCTTCAATTGCATAATCACAAGGGGCTGGATCACCAGGTCCATTTGATAAGAAAATACCATCTGGATCCATTGCGAGAACAGCTTCTGCTGATGTTGTTGCAGGAACGACGGTTAAACGGCAGCCACGGTCAACCAACATACGCAAGATATTACGCTTTGCACCAAAGTCATAAGCAACAACATGAAGTGGCAGTTCATCAGCATTTTTTGCAGCAACTTGCCCATCATTAAGGGTCCAAGAACCTTGTGTCCAGCTATAAGCTTCTTTAGTACAAACTTCTTTTGCTAAATCTAAACCATTTAAACCCGAAAATGCGCGCGCTTTTGCTAATGCTGATGCAGCATCAGGGTTATCACCTGCAATGATGCAACCATTTTGTGCGCCTTTTTCTCTTAGGATACGAGTGAGTTTACGTGTATCAATATCTGCAATTGCAACAACATTATGGCGTTTCAGGTATTCTGATAAACCTTCCTGACCGCGAAAGTTACTATAAACCAATGGTAAATCACGAATAATCAAGCCTTGCGCATGAACTTTTGGGGATTCTTCATCATCGGCATTAGTGCCGACATTACCAATATGGGGATAAGTGAGAGTAACAATTTGGCGGGAATAGGAAGGGTCGGTAATTATTTCTTGATATCCGGTCATTGACGTATTGAAAACGACTTCTCCAACAGCGGCCCCTTCAGCACCGATGGCGCGCCCGTGGAATTCGGTTCCGTCTTCGAGAACCAGTATAGCTGACTTAATCAAAACACCCTCCAGGGAATAATAAATCACGATTAGTGCATATTAATTCAGATTTGAGGATCTAAATCAATGCCAAAATGCGTTTTTAAGCATATTTTTGACAAATTGCGCGCATTCTAATGATGAGTTGCGCTCTTGTCTAGAAAAAAACACATTTTTTTTACTTTTATCTTGTTTTTTTGGTTAGCAGCTTAAAATTGAGTGATAAAAACAGCAAAAGAGATAACTATATGTACTAAGTAAACGGTTGCAAAAGAAGTTAATTAGATATTTGATACTAAGATAAGTTACTTGGCTATAAAAGGTTATTTATTAATCAAAATAAAGGAAACAAACTAATTAAAACAATAAAAACAGAGAAAACGAATATAAAGATAAACAAAATACAAGAATCATGGCAAGTAACAACTTAATACCATGATTCTTATCAATAATAAAAATAATTATTTTACAACTTATCGAGATTTAAGACATTTTTCATATCATATAACCCAGATTTTTGAGCAACAACCCAACCAGAAGCCTTAATTGCCCCTTTTGCAAACGTCATTCGGCTTGAAGCCTTATGGCTTATCTCCACTCGCTCACCAATATCCGCAAACATCGCTGTATGTTCACCAACAATATCACCTGCTCGAATTGTGGCAAAACCAATCGTGCCCGGCTTACGTTCACCAGTGTATCCTTCTCGGGTATAAACTGCGCAATCCTTAAGGTCTGTACCTAAAGCATCAGCAATAGATTCTCCCATCGCTAATGCGGTTCCTGATGGTGCATCCACTTTATGGCGATGATGTGCTTCAACGATTTCAATATCACAATAATCGCCCATCACTTTTGCTGCTTTTTCCAATAGTTTTAGGACTAAATTAACACCAACACTGAAATTTGCAGCAAAAACAATTGGAATAGATTTAGCAGCTTCACTTATTGCCAGCTTGCCTTGCTCATCAAAACCCGTTGTTCCAATAACCATTGCTTTATTATTCGCTTCACAAAACGCTAAATACTGTAAAGTGCCTTCAGGGCGAGTAAAATCAATTACTACATCAAAATCATTCACAACTTTTTCAAGTGAATCGACGACATTGATACCCAGTTTACCAATCCCCGCCAGCTCACCAGCATCTGTCCCCACCAAAGATGAACCTTGGCGTTCAATTGCCGCGCCTAATTGAATCCCATCCTGCTCTTGTGCTGCTTGAATAAGCTGACGTCCCATTCGCCCACCAGCCCCAACAACTGCAACACGCACTATACTATTCGTCATTTGCTGTCCTTTATTAATAATACTGCCATGAGTACAATGTATCGTTGCCCGTATTCACAGCAACATAATTTGAAAACTGTCTACCCATAGATTAACTAGCCTCTCCAATCTGTGCTAGCGCTAATGTTGAATTATTAATAAAAGCATATAGAGACAGGAAGTTATCAGTAAAACTTGTGTAGAACACAACAAGTATAGTACTTCGGCACAATTAAATTTATGTTTTGCAGTTGTTCTCTTTCTAAAGATATTCTCTAAGGATTAACATGGCATCCTCTCATATTGGCTTTCCTACAGAAACAGTGACCGTCTTTGTCGTATTGGCTATCGGTGCCATTATCATTGATTTATTTATGCACCGTAAAAATCAGGCTATTACACTCAAAAATGCCATCATCTGGTCGCTATTTTGGATTGCTATTGCCATGGTTTTCGCTACTTTTTTGTATATCCATCATGGTTCAGAAGCCGCAAGCCTATTTGTCACTGGCTATGTATTAGAAAAAGTGCTCTCAATTGATAATTTATTTCTCATGATGGCGATTTTTTCATGTTTTTCTGTCCCTGATGGACTGCGTCATCGAGTACTTTATTGGGGGATTATTGGTGCCATTATTTTTCGGGGTATTTTTGTGGCGATCGGAACGGGCTTACTCAGCTTAGGACCTTATGTAGAGATGATTTTTGCCATTGTTGTCGCATGGACTGCAATGATGATGTTGAAAAATCATGATAATAAAGATGAAATAGAAGATTACTCCCATCATTTAGCTTATCGGTGTGTAAAACGTTTTTTTCCTATCTGGCCAAAAATTAGCGGACATGCCTTTTTATTGACTCAAAAAGAAGTGAATGTTGAGTTGGCAAAACCGGAAAACAAAGCCATTACTGTGGGTAGAGGAAAAACAGCGCGACTATATGCCACACCACTAATGTTATGTATGGCAATCATTGAATTATCTGATGTCATGTTTGCCTTTGATTCTGTTCCAGCCATCATTGCTGTAAGCCGTGAACCCCTAATTATTTATAGTGCAATGATGTTTGCGATTTTAGGCTTACGAACGCTCTATTTTGTCCTCGAAGCATTAAAACAATACCTCGTTCATCTTGAAAAAGCCGTTGTTGTTTTGCTGTTTTTTATTGCAATAAAGTTGGGATTAAATGCCACTGATCATATTTGGCAGCATGGTTTTAGCATTTCAGCCAATACCAGTTTGTGGGTTGTTCTTGGGGTATTAATTTTGGGGATTTTAGCCAGTATCATTTTCCCAACAAAGCAGCAAAAAACTAAGTAACCAATAATAAAAACCTCTTGGTTATTTTATTAATCAAGAGGTTCTGTTCAGTCGCTGCTTTTAATCATCTCTCGCAACAACTTGCTTGTATTTATAGCGGTAATGCTTTTTATGGAAATGGCGCCAGTGGGCATCTTGAGCCGCTTGTAACAGTTCAAAATCCCCTCGGCTATCACCCCAAGCTCGCAGATGGTATTGTGAAAGGTCACCATAAACGTGTTCTAGCCGTTTAATTTTCTCTTCACGGCGACAGTTTTTTCCCACCAAATTCCCTGTGAGTTTACCATCCACAATTTCTAATTCAGTACTAATTAATTTAATCCCTAGTCGTTGTGCAAATGGTTTTAAAACTAAGGATGGTGAAGCTGAACAAATTGTCACTTCTGCACCACTTTCTATTTCCGCAGTAACACCGCGCAAACCTGAAGGGCGCATCAATTTAGGCCAGTAAATCTGGCAAAATTGTTCAGCTTTCTCTATTAACCATTTTTCATCAATTCCAGTTAGAAATGTTTTTATCAACACTTCTTTCAATTCATCGCGCGTTAATTTTCGTCTTGCACATTTTAATGTTGGTAAAACTAGCCGAATAATTTTGCGAGAAAAATGATATTTACCAAAGGCAAATTTCAAAAAAGGAATAAAGCTGTCGTGATAGGTTAATGTGCCATCAAAATCAAAAACAGAGAGGACATTAACCGAATGATTTATATTTTCTGGCACCACAAACTCCGTAACGACGTTGACCTCTAGCTTGAACTTCAACAAACTAGAGGCCTTTTATTATCATTATTTAACTGATTTGCTTTATTTCAACGCGAAGCTCTTTAGGCACTTCAAAGACAATATTTTCCTCACGCCCTTGCAGCTCAACTACATCACCCGCCCCAAACTCTTTGAGTTTATCAATAACTTGGCGAACCAAAATATCAGGCGCAGAAGCCCCCGCAGTCAAGCCAATAATTGATTTACCTGCTAACCATTCAGCTTTAATATCTTCAGCACCATCAATTAAATAAGCCGGTTTTTGCATGCGGGAAGCTAACTCTGCTAAGCGGTTAGAGTTGGATGAATTTTTAGAGCCAACCACTAATACAATATCTGCCTGCTGCGCTAAGTCACGCGCCGCCTCTTGCCTATTTGTTGTCGCATAACAAATATCATCTTTACGCGGACCAACAATATTAGGAAAGCGCTGCGTTAATGCATCAATGACATCAGATGTGTCATCAACCGAGAGTGTTGTTTGGGTCATAAAGCACAAGTTACCTTCATCTTTAACTTGTAGTTTCCAAACATCTTCAGGACTTTCAACTAAGTACATGCCACCTGCTGGGTTATTATACTGCCCCATGGTGCCTTCCACTTCAGGATGACCAGCATGACCAATCAAAATGGCTTCTTTGCCTTTTCGACTCGCTCTAGCGACTTCCATATGAACTTTCGTCACTAATGGGCAAGTCGCATCAAATAACATAGTAAGATCACGCGAACGCGCTTCTTGTCGGATTGCCTGAGAAACACCATGAGCTGAAAAAATTAATATTGAGCCATCAGGTACTTCAGATATTTCCTCAATAAAAATTGCACCGCGCTGGCGTAAATTATCCACCACATAACGGTTATGTACCACTTCATGGCGTACATAAATTGGCGCACCATAAAGTTCTAGCGCCCTTTCTACAATACTAATTGCTCGGTCTACACCTGCGCAAAAGCCACGAGGGTTAGCCATTAATATTTGCATTCTGACTCTCCAATTGCGGATCTATCTCAAGCACTTCAACATCAAAACTGATTTGTTGCTCTGCTAATGGGTGATTAAAATCAATAGTAACAGATTCACCTTCTATTGATTTTACTATCCCTGGCATTTCACTGCCATTCATTGCAGTAAATAACATTATAGTACCAATCTCAGGAACACCGGTTTCAATGAAGTCACGCAAAGAAAAATACTGGACTAAATCAGGATTATGTTTACCAAAAATAGCATCACCTGGGAGTGAAAAATGTTTCTTTTCTCCAACACGTAGACCTAATAATTGTTCTTCTAACTCAGGTGAAAGCGAGTCATTTCCTAATGTAAACAGTGCCGGTTTTCCTTGGCTATAAGAGGAGTCTGCTGTAGAGCCATCTTCTAACTTCAGCGTGAAATGCAATAATACTGCACTTTGTGGTTGAACCTGAGTAGACATAAATCAAACCTATTATCTTTCATAAAAATCAGCCCGGAAGAACCGGGCTGAGGTCATTATTTTATGGGTAAACACTTTTCCAACTAGTTTGCTTGCTTTTTCGTTTTATCTGGCAAGAAACCTTCAAGAATAACCAGAGCAGCACCGATACAAATAGCAATGTCTGCAAGGTTAAATGTTGGGTAGTGCCAATTGCCAACATAAAAATCAATGTAGTCAATAACAAACCCGTGCATTAAGCGATCGGTAAGGTTGCCAACAGCACCACTAATAATCAACGCATAAGCAATATTACTCAGGTATTTTTGTGCACTTTGGCGATACATCAATACTAATAAAATAATTGATATCGCAATGGCAACACCAGCAAAAAACCAGCGCTGCCAGCCCCCTTCATCAGCAAGGAAGCTGAATGCCGCACCAAAGTTTTGCGCATACATTAGATTCAAAAATGGCATAACTGGATGAGTGACATGCAGATCCATCTCTTTCAAGACAACTTGCTTAATCCCCAAGTCCAATATAATCAGGACAACTGTCAGCCATATCCAACGTAAACCCGTCGAGCAAATTGGTCTTTTCATTATGCAAATTTACGTAGTTCACCGTTTCCGGCTACGTTAGTAACACAGCGACCACACAATTCAGGATGATCAGCTACCGAACCGATATCATTAGCATAGTGCCAGCAGCGAGGGCATTTCTCACCTGAAGCTTTACTAAAGCTAATTTTCAAACCACTCAGTTCAGATGGCTGAGCATCTGCTGGTGCAGATGCAATATCAGCAACGACAGCTTGAGAAGTCAGCAGAACAAAACGTAGCTCATCACCTAAGCTATTTAATTTATCAGCCAGTGCTTTATCTGCATACAATGTAACTGCCGCCTCTAAAGAACCACCAATATGTTTATCTGCACGCGCTTGCTCCAGAACTTTGTTTACTTCGCCGCGAACAGCAAGTAATTCCGCCCAGAAATCATCATTCATCTCTTCGGAATTTTCTAAACCGAATAGCGCATCATACCACTCTTCAGTAAAGACATACTTAGCGCGTTCACCCGGTAATTGATTCCAAATTTCATCTGCGGTGAAAGAGAGAACTGGCGCAATCCAACGAACCAATGCTTCAACAATATAGAACAGCGCAGTTTGGCAGCTACGACGAGCCAAGCTATCACTTTTTGCCGTATATTGACGATCTTTAATAATATCGAGATAGAAAGAGCCCATTTCAATAGAGCAGAAATGCATTAAGCGCTGAATAACACCTAAGAAATCATACTCGTCATAGGCTTTGATAATCTCTTGTTGTGCCGCAAGCGCACGACCAACCGCCCATCTATCCAGCACCACCATATCTTCAGGCTTAACCATATCAGTTTCTGGGTTAAAACCATTTAGGTTAGCTAAGAAGAAACGCGCTGTGTTACGAATACGGCGATAAGAATCTGCTGCGCGTTTTAAGATTTCATCAGAGACTGCAATTTCACCCGTATAATCTGTTGATGCAACCCATAGACGTAAAATATCCGCGCCCAGTTTATTCATCACATCTTGCGGGCTAACGGTATTGCCTAAAGATTTAGACATTTTACGGCCTTGACCATCCACGGTGAAACCATGTGTCAATACTTGGCGGTAAGGTGCTTTACCTTTCATTGCTGTTGAAAGCATGAGTGATGACATAAACCAACCGCGATGTTGGTCTGAGCCTTCAAGATACATATCAGCAGAATTACCGTGGAACTCAGGGCGCGCATCGACAACAGCAAAATGTGTTGATCCTGAATCAAACCAAACATCAAGTGTGTCAGGTACTTTGCGATAGAGTTCGGCTTCATCACCTAATAATTCTTTAGGATCTAAATCCCACCAAGCTTGAATGCCATCAACTTCAACACGTTTAGCCACTTCTTCCATCAATTCTAACGTGCGCGGATGTAGCTCTTCGGTATCTTTATGAACGAACAACGACATTGGGGTTCCCCAAGTACGTTGACGAGAGATACACCAGTCTGGGCGATTTGCCACCATTGATTCGATACGCGCACGGCCCCAACCAGGGATCCATTGAACAATATCAATCTCTTTCAATGATTGCTTGCGTAAGCCATTTTTATCCATGCCAATAAACCATTGTGGAGTTGCACGGAAAATAACCGGTGTTTTATGACGCCAGCAACAAGGGTAGCTATGAGAAATCGCTTGTTTAAAGAGTAGAGCACCCTTTTCTTTTAGCAAATCGACAATTAAATCATTGGCTTTGAAAATAAATACGCCATCTAAAGTTGGGTAAGTATTTGCTAAGAAACAACCATCTGGACCAACTGGATTCGCCGTTTCTAAATCATATTTTTGACCAATCACATAGTCTTCAGGACCATGGCCAGGTGCAGTATGTACCGCACCAGTACCCGCATCTAAAGTGACGTGATCGCCAAGAATAGCAGGAACATCAAAACCCATGAATGGATGTTGGAAACGCAGCAATTCTAATGCGCTACCATCACACTCACCAACTATTTTCCAAGATTCAACTCCAGCGGTTTTCATCACATCTTTAACGAGATCAGCCGCTAGAATGACTAATTCACCATCCGCCTCAACAAGCTGATATTTAAACTCAGGGTTTAAAGAAATCGCACGGTTAGCAGGTAGAGTCCAAGGTGTTGTTGTCCAAATAACTAAAGAAGGCGTTTTATCTGTTGTTACACCAAATTTTTCACAAACCGCTTGGCTATCAACCGCAGGGAAACGGACATAAATCGATGGCGATGTTTTATCGTAATATTCAACTTCAGCTTCAGCTAAAGATGAACCACATGCAGTACACCAGTGAACAGGTTTAGCGCCTTTCACTAAATGGCCATTGGCAATAGTTTTTGCTAATGCTCTGATGATATGAGCTTCAGTTTTAAAATCCATTGTCAGATAAGGTTTGTCCCACTCGCCGAGAACACCCAAGCGCATAAAATCAGCTTTTTGCCCTTCTATTTGCTCTTTAGCATATTGACGGCACTGAGCACGAAATTCAGCAGCGGAAACTTTTTCACCTGGCTTACCAACGATTTGTTCAACTTTATGTTCAATCGGTAAACCATGGCAATCCCAACCAGGGATATATGGCGAGTCAAAGCCTGCAAACCCTTTGGATTTAATAATAATGTCTTTGAGAATTTTGTTAACTGAGTGACCAATATGAATACTGCCGTTAGCATATGGAGGACCATCGTGCAAAATAAATGTTTTTTTGCCCGATTTAGCTTTACGGATTGCTTGATACAGATTTTCTTTGTACCAGCGTTCTAACATCTGTGGTTCGCGTTTAGCGAGATCGCCACGCATTGGGAACCCTGTTTCCGGTAGATTCAAGGTATTTTTATAGTCACTCATCGATTCTCAGTTCCATTTTCCGCTAAATTATCTGACACCTATATCAGCTAAGTAATTCCTAGCTGTGATTACATCTTTAGCAATTTGCTCCTTAAGCGCATCCAATGAAGCAAATCGCTGTTCGTCACGTAGTTTTTTACGTAACACGACATCAATATGCCGCCCATATAGATCCATATTTGAATCAATTAAATGGACTTCTAATTGTTGCCCTTTACCAGACACCGTTGGTCGGGTACCAATATTTGCTACCCCGGGAAAGGCTTTATCACCTAACCCATACACCTCTACAGCATACACACCAGTGACTGGTGTGACTAATCGTTTTAATGGGATATTTGCTGTCGGGAAGCCAATCGTTCTACCAAGTTGGTTTCCATGTACAACACGCCCACTGATTCTGTACGGATGGCCTAACAACACTTCTGCTAATGCAAGGTCATCTTCTTGTATGGCTTTGCGAATCGCAGTGCTACTAATACGTAAACCTGAATCACAAAAACTTTCAGTATCTGCGACTTCAAATCCATATTTTTCACCCGCTTTTTGTAAGAAAGCAAAATCACCAGAACGATTTTTGCCAAAACGAAAATCATCACCAATAGCGAGATATTTCACACCCAGTTTTTTCACCAATAAATTTACAACAAATTCATCTGGTGTGAGTGAAGCAAAATGCTGATTAAACTCGACACAAAGTAGGTAATCAAGACCGCTATCGGCTAAATACTTCACTTTATCACGTAAGCGAGTCAAACGAGCTGGCGACTTATCACCAACAAAAAATTCTAGGGGCTGAGGCTCAAAAATCATCAACATAGAAGGTAAGCCTAATTGCTCACCTTTTGCCTTCAAATTTTGAAGCAAAGCCTGATGTCCACGATGAACACCATCGAAATTACCAATAGTTAGCACGCAACCACAATGATGCGGCCGAATATTTTGTATACCGCGAATTAGCTCCATAACAGGCTCAATACCGAGGAAATTGCCGGATTATACCTTGTACATCGTCCAAGGTTAACCCATGTTCGCAAAAGGTTTCATTTAACCGTAATTTTTTGACCATTTTGCATGTCATCTAGACATTTTATCAGATGATTTTGCGTTTATATCTACCATAATTCAAGCTATTCAGATCCCCTACCTTCCCTGTTAAGCAACAATTTTACCGCTATTTGGGGACGTTTTTTCATCCAAGCACTGAAATAACTTTATTTATTGTGGGGTCACCCCTAATGACTTCAATATTTAGTGGTATTACTTATATTTTGCTCGATTAACAACTCCGCACCATAACAAAAATAAAATATTGAAATAATCTATAGATTATCAATACAACAATTTTGTGCTGAGGTCTCGAAAAATCGTCATTTTTTCTTATTTTCTCGTCACGATCCGCAAAACATTTATAACAGAGGTCAACATTTAACCAATTATTGTTCGTAAGTTATCCTCTTATTGATTTATCTAACAAAAAAATTTTACATCCAACAACATTTTTTATTATATGCAGGCAAATACACTTTTTTTCGCGCTAAGATCTGTATTCCTCTAGTATTTACTGGTAGAATCTTGCACCATTCACAAACGCACTTACGTCGAAGTACACGACGTTTATTTGCACAAATCCATTGACAAATGAAGGGCGAAAGGGCATATTCCTCGACCTTTGAATTGTCCTCAATAGAATACATTTGGGAGTTGGACCTTGGCTAATATCAAATCAGCTAAGAAACGCGCTATACAATCTGAGAAACGTCGTCAGCACAATGCTAGCCGTCGTTCTATGGTGCGTACTTTTATCAAGAAAGTTTACCTTGCTATCGCTGCTGGCGATAAAGAGACTGCTCAGAAAGCATTCAATGATATGCAACCTATTGTCGATCGCCATGCAGCAAAAGGCTTGATCCACAAGAACAAAGCTGCACGTCATAAAGCTAACTTAGCAGCACAAATCAAAGCAATGTAATTTTGCTTCTTGATTAGCTAAAAAAACCGGCTTTTGCCGGTTTTTTTGTTTTATCACACTTTCTTCGCCAGCTTACTAAACGATGTTGCAAATAAATTAGAAAAATCTTTGTTGCACACACGCTGAACTGCGGGATGCTGGATCATTCTCTCTGCAAAAATCACATAATACTCTTCTTTTACATTATCCAACTGCCCAAGTTCAATGACATCTTCATCTTCTAAAATATCTGCGGCATAGAGTGATGGCGCAACAAAAATCGCATTATGAGAAATGCCAAAGGCTTTCATCAAAGCCGCATCATCAAATTCACCGAGCACTTCAACTTGTAAATTTTTATTGCGTATCCAAGTTAATAAATGCCTTCCTAACATTGAACGTCTTCCCGGAATAAGTAGCCGGCGCTCTTCTAAACACTCAGGAAATGGCTTTTTCGGCGCAGGTTGTCGGCAAAAAAAACTCACATTGCACTCACCAAGTTTAACTGAGAACAGACCTTCTTGCTGTGATGAATCAACAGGACAGTCAGATAAAATCATATCGAGTTTATGCTGGCTAAGTTGTTCCAATAACATCTCATGTGTTGATTCAAAGCAGCGTAAATGAATTTGTTCTTGTTCAACTACAGCGGTTTCCAATATTCTGCTGACCAAATGTTTGGATAATGCATCCGCAACACCAACATCAAATAATAAGTTGGACTCACGGCTATAATTAACAATATCAAGCATTTCTTGGCTAAGCATAAACATTTTATCTGCATAGCGGAAAATAAGTTGCCCAAGTTCAGATGGAACTAATCCCCGCCCTTGTCGTTTAAAAAGTTTACCACCAAGCCGTTCTTCTAATGCTTTAATTTGCCCAGTAATAGTTTGAGGTGTTAAATACAATGCTTCTGCTGCACCAACAACAGACCCTTCTTTACATACATGCCAAAAATAATAAAGATGGTTAAAATTAAGATGTGAAACCCGCATATCAATTCCCTCTGTATCGCCAATAAATGCCCAATATTAGCCATACTATGTTTCTATTTATCCCTTCATGAATGTAGAAACACCACTATTGATGATTTCTATTTCATTGCTGTCTAGACACACCTCTAATCGTAAAACGTATTTCCTTAATTAGAGTTTGATAACGTATCCACGCACAAAAAATGAATATTATGTGCATATCATAGACGATTAACTCGGGAATTCTTACTAATTATTTCTGAAAAAATTGGAATTCAGATAATCATTATTTTTGTTTAAATTTCGGTAATACCGCTTTTAATAAAAAGTAACCTAAAAATGCGGATAATGTTGAACCCAGTAAAATTCCCACTCTGGAATAGGTGCTATAGCTTTCATCTAATCCATCAAAGGACAAACCAGTAATAAAAATAGACATAGTAAAACCGATCCCACAAAGAACAGAAACTGCGAATATTTGACGCAAATTAATTGATGCAGGTAATTTGGCAAACCCTAGTTTTACCGAACCCCAACTGAATAAGAAAATACCTAACGGCTTTCCTAACACTAACCCTGCCGCAACCCCCAGCGGTAACATTCCTGTTAGCCCATCAAGTGTGATGCCTCCAAGCTTTACACCTGAATTCGCAAAGGCAAATATTGGCAATATCAGATATGCGACCCAAGGATGTAAGACATGTTCTAATTCTTCCGACGGTTTTGTTCCATCACTGCCTTTTAGCGGAATTAAAAAGCCGACAATAACGCCAGCAAGCGTGGCATGAACGCCTGATTTAAGAATACAAACCCAAAGAATAAGCCCAACAACCAGATAAGCCGCTGTATTTTCAACACGTCGCCAGTTCATGAAACACAGCGTGATAATACTCAGAGCAGCTAGACCTAATGCTAAAAAAGAAACAGAACTTGTGTAAAAAAAAGCGATAATAACAATCACACCAAGGTCATCAATAATCGCTAGCGCCAGCAAAAATACTTTTAATTCTGTTGGTACTCTTTTCCCTAATAACGCCATTACACCCAATGCAAAAGCAATATCGGTAGCAGCAGGAATTGCCCAACCTTGGCGAGTGATTTCATCAGATGCATTAAATAGCAGATAAATCAAAGCAGGGAATAACATTCCTCCTAATGCTGCAATTGCTGGGAAAATTGCTTTATCTCTTCCAGCTAATGAGCCTTCCAACAGTTCACGTTTTACCTCAAGACCAACCACAAGAAAAAAAATAGCCATCAGAAAGTCATTTATCCATAAAATTAATGGCTTATCTAACTCTAAGGCAGAGATTTTGACGGAGATTGGAATATCTAAAAATTGCTGATAAAACGGATGCAATGGCGAGTTCGCCATAATAAGTGCCATTATGGCAGCAATAATAATCAGCATCCCGCCAGATGCTTCCAGTTTTAGAAATTTACGAATAATTGCTGTCATTTAATTCACCTCGAAATATACAGGGTGTTAATATTATGCTAATCATTTATTCGTAAAAAGTAGTTTATTTATGGGATATAAATCGAAAATAACGAGCCGTTAGTGTTTGTATTCATTAATGCCAAATAAAATGCTAAATAATCGTTAAATTTGAAAATGAATAAGTTAATCGCCAGCAATTTGCTGTTTTTTTATTTTGGTACAAACCGATTATTACCAAAAAAATCACACTGGCATCTATTTGAACCTAGCGGTATTCAGGTAGAATCATAGTTATGGAAAATAAATACGGAGAAATGTATGAGTTTTGATATCGCCAATGACATCCTATTAGGGATCAAAGATCTCTGTGAAAAATTAGGTACTAGTAAATCAACCTTGAATAGAATCAGACGCAATGATATTCCAGGACAAACTCCATTTCCTGAACCAACAGTTTGGTTAGGTCATGGAAACAGTCCAAGATGGTCAGCAAAATCTATAAATGTATGGGTATATAACCAAGGGCAAAGCTATAGGAACAGAAAATTTAATCAAGAAAATCAAGCCAAGATGGCAAACATTGAAAATACTAATGAAGCTACTGACGCCTAATATAACAAATTAGAGTTAGACAAAAAGCCAGCAATTTGCTGGTTTTTTATTTGGTACGAACTGATTATTACTCAAAAAATCATACATCCATTTGAACCTAGCGGTGTTTAGATCGAATCATGGATATGATGGTCATAAGGAAATAAATGCTGAGGGATAAAACTTATATACCTGTTTAACTATTTTAATTATGGTTTCTGAAGTTCTATTTGCAGAAAATACTCTTTTGTTGAAGGCAAAAAAAGACCCCCACTAATTGGTTGTCCAACTATTGGGGGTCACTTCAGATGTGGATATTTTCTGATTATTATTTGTTAGTTAGGTCATCAAAGAATTTCTTCACGCCATCAAAGAAACTTTTTGAGCGCGGACTATTTTTCTCTCCGCTCTTTCCACCAAGTGATTCGCCAAATTGTTTGAGTAAGTCTTTTTGCTTCTCATTGAGTTTCACTGGTGTTTCAACGACAGTATGGCACATTAAATCACCTTGTAAGCCACCTCGAACAGATTTCACGCCTTTACCTTTCATGCGGAAAACTTTACCTGTTTGAGTTTCTGCCGGGATTTTTAATTTCACACGTCCATCAAGTGTTGGTACTTCAATCTCACCACCTAAAGCCGCTGTCGCAAAACTAATCGGCACTTCACAGTGAAGATTACTGCCATCGCGTTCAAAGATATTATGTGGCAACACATGAACTTGAACAAACAAGTCGCCAGCTGGAGCACCACGCTCACCCGCTTCACCTTCACCCGATAAACGAATGCGATCGCCAGTATCAACGCCTGCTGGAATTTTAACTGACAATGTTTTATAACGCTCAACACGACCCTGTCCATGGCATTTGTTACATGGATCTTTAATAATTTTACCCGCGCCATGGCAAGTAGGACAAGGTTGCTGTACAGAGAAAAAGCCTTGGCGCATATGCACTTGGCCCATACCATGACAGGTAGAGCAAGTATCTGCACTTGTTCCCGGCTTAGCGCCACTTCCGTGACAGGAATCACACTCCTCTAATGTTGGAATGCGGATCTCTTTGGTCACGCCACGAACAGCCTCTTCCAGAGTCAAGTCCATGTTGTATTGTAGGTCGGAACCACGGCTCGGGCGCTGCTGTCTGCGTCCACCGCCAAAAATATCACCGAAAACGTCACCAAAGATATCACTAAAGTCAGCACCGCCGCCAAAGCCACCACCGAAACCACCACCGCCTTGTTCAAAAGCAGCATGACCATATTGGTCATAAGCAGCACGCTTTTGGTCATCAGAAAGGACTTCGTAAGCTTCTTTAATTTCTTTAAACTTAATTTCTGATTGTTCTTTGTCGCCCTGATTACGGTCAGGATGGTGCTTCATTGCCAATCGTTTATATGCGCGTTTGATATCTTGGTCAGTCGCGTTTTTTTGGAGGCCTAATACCTCGTAAAAATCTCTTTTAGCCATTTATTTTACTCTTAACATGACGACAACACGGGCGTAGAGTTTCCTCGACGCCCGTGTTCGGTATCAATAACCATTAACAACTATTTGTTAGGTTACTGTGCCCGCTAAGGGCATTATTTTTTGTCTTTATCGTTAACTTCTTCGAACTCGGCATCAACAACATCATCAGCTGCTTTATTGGTATTTGCTTCAGCGCCTGCAGCACCCGCTTGTGCTTGTTGCTGAGCAATTTCCATCAATTTTGCAGAAGCAGTAACAAGTGCTTGGATCTTAGCTTCGATATCAGCTTTATCTTCACCTTTACTTGCAGCTTCCAGCTCAGATATCGCTTTTTCGATATTAGCTTTATCATCCGCGGCTAATTTCTCACCTGCTTCTTCGATTTGTTTACGAGTACCGTGAACTAATTGGTCAGCTTGGTTACGAGCTTGTACTAGCTCTTCAAACTTACGGTCAGCTTCTGCGTTTGCTTCTGCATCACGTACCATTTTTTCAATTTCTTGCTCATTCAAGCCAGAAGAAGCTTTAATGGTAATATTTTGTTCACGACCGCTATTTTTATCTTTAGCTGATACGTGCAAGATACCATCCGCATCGATATCAAAAGTTACTTCAATTTGTGGTAAACCGCGTGGTGCAGGTTGAATACCATCTAAATTAAATTGACCCAGTGATTTGTTATCACTTGCGCGTTTACGTTCACCTTGCAGAACATGAATAGTGACCGCAGCTTGGTTATCTTCAGCAGTTGAGAATACTTGGCTGTGTTTAGTTGGGATAGTGGTGTTCTTCGCGATTAACGGAGTCATCACACCACCCATAGTTTCGATACCTAAAGACAGTGGCGTTACATCAAGTAACAGAACGTCTTTAACATCACCGGCTAAAACACCACCTTGTACTGCTGCACCAATTGCAACTGCTTCATCTGGGTTAACATCTTTACGAGGTTCTTTACCGAAGAAATCAGCAACGGCTTTTTGTACCATTGGCATACGAATTTGACCACCAACCAAGATAACATCATCGATGTCACTTACGCTCAGGCCAGCATCTTGCAGAGCAACTTTAACAGGCTCCATGGTACGTTTAACTAAATCTTCTACCAGTGACTCAAGTTTTGCACGAGTCACTTTGATATTCATATGTTTAGGACCTGATGCATCCGCAGTAATATATGGCAGGTTTACATCTGTTTGTTGAGCAGAAGAAAGTTCAATTTTTGCTTTCTCAGCAGCTTCTTTCAAACGTTGCATTGCCAGCGGGTCATTACGCAGGTCAAAACCTTGTTCTTTCTTAAATTCTTCAACTAAATAGTTAATCAAACGGTTATCAAAGTCTTCACCACCTAAGTGAGTATCACCATTAGTCGCTAAAACTTCATACGTTTTTTCGCCATCTACTTCATCAATTTCAATAATTGATAAGTCAAATGTACCACCACCTAAGTCATAAACTGCAACGGTACGGTTACCGATTTCTTTGTCTAGACCATAAGCTAATGCCGCAGCTGTTGGTTCGTTGATGATACGTTTTACATCCAAACCAGCAATACGACCAGCATCTTTAGTTGCTTGACGTTGAGCATCATTAAAATAAGCAGGAACTGTAATAACAGCTTCAGTTACTGGCTCACCTAAATAATCTTCAGCTGTTTTCTTCATTTTTTTCAGAACTTCAGCTGAAACTTGTGGTGGAGCCATTTTTTGGCCTTTTACATCCAACCATGCGTCACCGTTATCAGCCGCAATAATTTTATACGGCATGATAGCAACGTCACGTTGAACTTCTTCATCTTCGAAGCGGCGACCAATCAAACGTTTGATCGCAAATAATGTATTTTCAGGGTTAGTCACAGCCTGACGTTTTGCAGGTTGTCCAACTAACGTCTCCCCATCTTGTGTATATGCAATGATGGAAGGAGTTGTGCGATCACCTTCGCCGTTCTCAAGAACGCGCGCATTAGTGCCATCCATAATTGCAACGCATGAGTTAGTTGTACCCAAGTCGATCCCAATAATTTTACCCATCTAAAACGCCTCCAAAGGAATTCTTTTATTCAATTTCGTTATCAATTTATATAAGGCTTAATAACTCGTTTTCAAGTGAGCTTTTACTGCAAAATGCAATTTTTTTATTTCCCGATAATTTCGATTGATAACGAGCTATGCTTTATTAATGGGGGCATAAATTGATTCATCAAGGGGATATTTAAATATTTTTTCATATTTTTATAAAAAAACGTGTCGTTCGATCATTGTTTCGGCAGTAAAAACTGCGTATGATTCGCCGCCAACTGAAGTTTGGTGATTTTACTTTTTTATATCTATTTGAATTTTAATCATTTTCACCAGAGGTTATATGCAATCCAGCTCTATTGCTAATCCAGGCCCATTAGGTTTATTGGGCTTTGGTATGACAACAATTCTGCTAAATATCCATAATGCAGGCTTTTTCCCTCTCTCATCTGTAATTTTAAGTATGGGAATTTTTTATGGTGGTATTGCTCAGGTGATCGCTGGGCTTATTGAATATAAGAAAGGGAATACATTTGGCGCAACTGCATTTTGCTCATATGGTATGTTTTGGCTTACATTAGTTGGTATCTTATTCCTACCAACAATGGGACTTGCTGAAGCAACCGATCCTGCTTTCCTTGGAATCTACTTGCTTATTTGGGGTATTTTCACGTTCTTTATGTTCTTAGGTACATTCAGAGCAAATTTTGTTCTTCAATTTATTTTTGGTAGTTTAACAGTCCTATTTGCTTTACTGACAATTGGTAATCTAACAGGCAACTCAACCATTTTAACTATTGCTGGATTTGAAGGGATCATTTGCGGAGCAAGTGCTTTCTATTTAGCAATGGCTGAAGTTCTCAATGAACAATACGGTAAAACAGTTTTACCAATTGGTCAGCGCCATTAATTCCTCACTGCCCTAGTGATGCTATCAGGTGAGGATTCTCACCTGATTTAGCGAAAATGGCGGCTATTTGTCAATAACGATATCATTCACTTCTTGCATCACGCCACTCAATCTCTTTTATATTTAAATCAATCAATATAATCGCTAAGAACGAATTGCTGATTTTGGCCTAAATGCTTTCACCACAGCAGGATCAGTTTCAACATAAGGCCCTTCAAGTAATTGAATGCAATACGGCACACTGGCAAAARTACCCGACACAATCACATTGCCTTCTTTATCTTTTAAACCTTCCAGTGTCTCTGCTATTGCCTTTGGTTGACCGGGCAAATTCAAAATTAATGCTTGGTGACGAATAGCGCCTACTTGGCGAGAAAGAATTGCAGTTGGGACAAACTGCAAACTAATTTGACGCATTTGTTCACCGAATCCTGGCATTTCACGATCAGCAATTGCCAAAGTTGCATCAGGAGTCACATCGCGACGTGCCGGTCCAGTTCCACCGGTCGTTAATACCAAATGGCAAGCGCGTTCATCCACCAGCTCACATAATGTTTGTTCTATCATGATTTGCTCATCTGGAATTAAGCGTGTTTCAATGCGAAAAGGCGTAGTTAACGTTTTTTTCAGCCACGCTTCTAAAGAGGGAATTCCTTTATCTTCATAAATTCCATTTGAAGCACGATCAGAAACTGAAACTAAACCTATGCGCAACTCATCCATATAAACCTCAATCAGTAAACAATAAAAAGTATGATTTATACTAATATACCACAAACCCTAACCATCAATTTTATCATTATTATACCATGAGACTTTCGCTTTCAGGTCAAGATAACACCTTAAGATATTAGTTCATTAAATAATTTTTTTATCTTTTTCTGATGCCATATCACAACATGCATGAAAAAAGAAAAAAACATGAAAAAACATGAAAAATCAATTAACTATATATCAAACTTTAAAGAATTAAATAATAATATACCTACCAATTTTAGATAAATAGGTTTTTAACTAGCCAATAAATTATTAAATATTTAATTTCACAATAAGATAAATACAAAAATATTATTTTATCCACTTTAATGACTACAAAGGTTTATAAATAATGCCGCAGTTTACAACAATCCAAAGAGAATTAGTTTCAGCTCAACCTTTAAATGATAAAAAGCACCAAAAAGTTATTTCAGAAATAGCAAAATATATCACTAGAGTATCTAATCCCAAAAAGGTTAATCAGACTAAGACAACAAACTCCATTCCATCGCTTTTTGAACTCGCATTAGACAAAACAATTCCTAAAGTAAAATTTTTAGGTGAAGAAAAAAAAATCGCAGAACAAAATATTGATGATTTAGTAAAACTATTTAACCAATGCTCTTTCCCCAAGAATAAACAGCAGTTATTAGCTCAAAAATTAACGTTATCACAGAACCCTGAGTTGGCAACTTACATTGCATCAAAACGTATCAAAAACGGTGAATACCTTTCAGAATTCTCTTTGGAACATGGTATATATTTTGGCTCTAAAGAATTTAGAGCATTAGTAACATCAGACAGCGTAACTGATATATTAAAAATGCTACAAAATGGTACGGATTTTCAGCATGCTTTATCTGAGCACACTAAAAAGGAATCTGAGAATCTTAAATTTGCTGCCAAATATGTTCATGACTGTCCTTATAGTGAGATTGAGAAAAGGTATCTTGAAGAAGTTACAATGTGTTTCACTAAACAATATCTGAATAAACAGATAATTGACGGTGCTTATCCTAAAAATATCGCAAATAAATATGGAATAAAAACTGAGGAACCAGCCTATAACGAACTTCTTAATACAGCAGTTAAAGGTCATCTAGGAGCACGTGCGTATAATGGTGAAAATTGCATAACCCTTGCTAAAAAAGCAGGAATAAATAGGAATTCATCAGCTTTCAAGCAGCTCATGATGAAGTCGGTCGAGGGACAAGCAGGTGAACGTGCACTCAAAGGTAAATCTTGTGACATTATCGCTAAAGAGCATGGAATATGTGAAAACAGTGAAGCTTTCAAGCAGCTCATGATGAAAGCTATCGAAGGACCAGCAGGTAAACGTGTCGCTAATGGCGAATCCCCGAGATCTGTTGCTAAAAAATATGGAATAAAAATTGAAACGAATCACCGCAATCTGCAATTAGGATATACGTATTTTGGGGTTGAAGAAACTGCATACCAACAATTAACAAAACTCAGTCCTCGAGCACTAAAACCAAATAACTAAAACAAATATTCATGCCTATACGGAGCGTGCTGCAAATCAAATACAGTCACACCGTTCTAGTCTAAAAATATCCCGTAGCATTTTCTCTACGGGATATTCATACTTATCAATGCAAATACGATGAATAAAATAGGCTACTTAATAACAAGTTATGACTACAGCAGGTCTGCAATCATTTTTTCCAATTTTTCTTGGTCGATTGCAAATTTACGGATACCTTCAGCGAGTTTATCAACAGCCATTGGGTCTTGGTTATGCTGCCAATAGAACTGAGATTCAGTTAATTTAGCTTCTGGCTCTTTAGTCTTACCTGCATCAACAAGTTTACGAACAACTTCACCTTGAGATTCAGACAGCTCTTTCAGCAATGCAGGAGCAATAGTCAAACGATCACAGCCAGCGAGTTCTAAAATTTCACCGACATTACGGAAGCTTGCGCCCATCACGACAGTTTTGTAGCCATGAGATTTGTAATAATCGTAGATTTCAGTAACTGAAACCACACCTGGATCTTCTTGTGGTGCATATTCTTTCTTATCAGTATTCGCTTTATACCAGTCAAGAATACGACCAACAAATGGAGAAATCAGGAAAACACCTGCTTCAGCACAAGCACGAGCTTGAGCAAAGGAGAACAGTAATGTTAAGTTACAGTTGATACCTTCTTTTTCCAGTTTTTCCGCAGCGCGGATGCCCTGCCAAGTTGAAGCTAGCTTGATCAAAATACGATCATTACTAATACCTGCTTCGTTATAAAGTTTGATCAGTCGGCGTGCTTTCGCAATACAAGCTTCTTCGTCGTAAGACAAACGTGCATCAACTTCAGTAGAAACACGGCCAGGAACCAATTTTAGAATTTCCAAACCGATATTAACTGCAAGTTTATCGCAAGCATCAATGATTTGTTGTTCGCGGTTGCTGCTTTGCTTACGCGCCCATTCAACAGCTTCATCAATTAATTTGCGGTATTCAGGGATCTGAGCAGCATTTAGAATTAAAGAAGGGTTGGTTGTCGCGTCTTGTGGTTTGTAAAGCTTCATCGCTGCGATGTCACCAGTATCGGCAACAACGGTGGTCAGACTACGTAAGGAAGTTAATTTATCGGTCATTTCTTTAATCTCGTTGTTATAAAGGAATTGAGGCAAACGCCGCACCGTGTAATGATAATATCATGCATCCCAGTTGCTGCAAGTAGCTATATTCATTCAAACATAATCAATTGATATAAAGCATTTTTTCATTTTTAATTAAAAACTGAACCCTTTTAGCTTCAAAATACCATAATCACATTGCGGCAAAATAAAGAAATTGTTTTTTCTTATTGCATCAATTCGCTATTTCATCGCAATTTTTGCTAAAGTGTTATGAGTCATTTTTTATAGAGGTTCTGTCATGCTTATCACTATATCACCTGCTAAAACACTCGATTATGAAAGTCCACTAGCGACACAAACATTCACGCAACCCGCATTACTCAATGAATCTCAACAACTTATTAATGTTTGCCGTAAACTTACCCCTGCCGATATCGCAAGTTTAATGAAAATCAGTGATAAACTCGCAGGATTAAATGCCGCTCGCTTTGGTGAATGGCAGCCTAATTTCACACTCGACAATGCTCGACAAGCTATTTTGGCCTTTAAAGGTGATGTGTATACCGGCATGCAAGCTGAAACATTTTCTGAGCAAGACTTTGCATTTGCACAGCAACATCTGCGTATTCTTTCTGGGCTTTATGGCCTATTACGCCCGCTTGATTTAATGCAACCTTATCGCCTTGAAATGGGGACTCGTTTAAAAAATCCAAAAGGCAAAGATCTCTATGAGTTTTGGGGAAATATCATTACAGACCAACTCAATAGTGCACTCGCCGCTCAAGGTGACTCTATTCTTATTAATCTTGCTTCCGATGAATATTTTAAATCCGTCAATACATCAAAATTAGATGGTGAGATAATTAAACCTGTTTTCCTTGATGAGAAAAATGGCAAATATAAAGTTATTAGTTTCTATGCTAAAAAAGCGCGCGGTCTAATGAGCCGTTTTATTATCCAAAATAAATTAACAAAAACAGATCAATTAGCTGACTTTAATCTTGAAGGGTATCAGTTTGATGAGCGCCAATCTAAAGCTAATGAACTCATCTTTACTCGCCCAGAACAGCATTAATAATCTTATTTATATTGATTAGATGGATGAAAATATTAAATTAATCCATCTAATCAAAATGTTAAATCATATTGATTATTTTTCATTCCCTATCACATATCTGCAAAAAAATGTTTACCTTCCACAAAAATTAGCATTGTTTCCTCAGAGCGACTTTTATATTTATGCCAATATCATTTAGGTTTTCTGCCAATAATTGGAGGTGAAGTATGCCTTACGTCGCAAATACGCAGCGTTATGCAAATATGGAATACCGACTTTGTGGTCGTAGTGGATTAAGACTCCCTCTGATCTCTTTAGGTCTTTGGCACAATTTTGGGGACAATAGTCGACAAGATAATTGCCAAGCAATGCTACGACATGCATTTGATCATGGGATCACGCATTTTGACCTTGCGAATAATTATGGTCCACCACCGGGCAGCGCAGAAAGCCAATTTGGTCGAATACTTCAACAGGACTTTTTGCCTTATCGGGATGAGATGATCATATCCACTAAGGCGGGTTTTACAATGTGGGATGGCCCATACGGCGATTGGGGAAGTAAAAAATATTTAGTCGCCAGTCTCAACCAAAGCCTAAAAAGGTTGAATCTTGATTATGTTGATATTTTTTATCATCATCGCCCTGATCCAAATACGCCGCTTGAAGAAACAATGGGCGCACTTGATTTAATTGTTCGCCAAGGTAAAGCATTATATGTTGGTATTTCCAACTACCCTGCTGATCTTGCCAAAGATGCCATTGATATTCTAAAACAGCTTGGAACACCTTGTTTGATACATCAGCCGCGTTACTCAATGCTCGTGAGAGATCCGGAAACAGAGTTATTCGATGTGCTTGATGATGAAGGTGTTGGTGTCATTGCTTATTCACCACTGGCAGGCGGAATACTGACTGACCGTTATCTTCAAGGTATTCCTGCGGATTCAAGAGCGGCCGGAAATCCTTCACTACCGCCAGAAAGACTCACTTCTGCGGTGATGGCAAAAGTGAAAAAACTTAATGATTTAGCCTCTAGCCGAGGACAAAAACTAAGTCAAATGGCATTATCATGGCTATTACGCCATGATAGAGTCACCTCTTTATTGATTGGTGCAAGTCGGATCAGCCAAATTGATGATGCATTAGGTATTATCAATAACCGCCATTTCTCACAAGCTGAATTAAAAGTTATTGAGTTAATTTTGGAAGGCGATATTTAATCGATTATTTCTCCACATAAAAAAACGGAAGCGTAATGCTTCCGTTCAGACTGCTGACAAACATATTATGTTTGGCGGCAAGTCATATAGGTTTTGAAAATAAGCAAGGAAAATCAATACATTGATTTTCGACTGATAACACAAAGCGGGAAAAACCACGCTTTTATCCCGCTTTGTCAACAACCTCAACGGAAGCGTAATGCTTCCGTTTTTTGTTACTTAAACATTTATTTAACGGTACGTTCCATTAAAAATGTTCTCAATTGGGCAAAATCTGCTGGCAAGAAATGTGACAACAATGGTAAATCAGCTCTTTCTGCTAACTCAGCTGGTAAAGGTAATTGTTTACCTAAAATAGCTTCCACACTCTCTTTGAATTTCGCAGGATGTGCTGTACCTAAAAATAAGCCATACTCGCCATCTTGTAGTTGATCACGCAAAATACGATAAGCAACCGCAGCATGTGGCTCAGATACGTAACCTTTTTTATCAAGCTCTTTTACCGTTTCCTTCGTTACGTCATCATTAACAACACCATGACCAAGCTCACTTAATGACCAACCTTTACGACGGAAGAGTTCTTCAATTCTCGGCCAGTTGTTCGGCTGACTAACATCCATCGCATTCGACAAGGTCGCCACTGTTTGATGAGGTTTCCACTCACCTTCTTCAAGGAAACGAGGAACAGTATCATTTACGTTGGTTGCTGCAATAAAACGCTTAACAGGCAAGCCCATTGCTTTTGCAAGCAATCCCGCCGTTAAATCACCAAAGTTACCGCTAGGAACAGAGATGACCAATTGATCGCGTTTTTCAGCTGGAATTTGCGCTACCGCTTCAAAGTAATAACAAATTTGTGCTAATAAACGGCTAATATTGATGGAGTTTGCAGAGTTTAAATGTAATGCTTTTTTTAGCTCTTCATCATCAAACGCTTGTTTTACAAGAGATTGACAAGCATCAAAATCATCTTTAATTGCTACTGTATGAATATTCTCACCTAAAGTGCAGAATAATTTTTCTTGTAGCGGGCTAATTTTGCCTTCTGGGTAAAGAATAACAACTTGTACGTTATTTAAACGGTAAAAAGCATGAGCAACTGCTGCGCCAGTATCACCGGATGTTGCAGTCAAAATAGTCACTGGCTGTTCACCTGCAACTTGTGCCAATGCTTGCGCCATAAAGCGCCCACCAAAATCTTTAAATGCCAATGTTGGCCCATGATATAGTTCTAGTGTTGCAACATCTGCTTCAACGGGTGTTACTGGTGCTGGGAAGGCAAATGCCGCTTTGACTCTCGCGGCCAATTCAGCTTCAGGGATCTCATCGCCGATAAATGCCGTTAAAATACGGCTACTACGCGTTACAAAATCCAGCTTCAATAACTCATCAATTTCTGCCTGACTGAATTCGGGTAGATCTTGAGGAAAGAACAGCCCTTGTTGCTTACCTAATCCCTGTTTAACAGCTTGAGAAAAACTCACTTGCTCGCTATTGTCTTTTAAATTATATAATTTCATTCTTTACCCTATTGTCCTTGCCCCTGCGAGATCCAAACGGCAGATATGCACAAAGCCTTCATCATTCTGAATATAATGTTGTTGTAAGTAATCAGCCATTTTCTCTGCAATCTGTTTATCGTCACAAATGGCGAATAATGTAGGTCCTGAACCTGAAATACCACAAGCAAGCGCACCAATTTCATTCGCATTTTTTCTCGCTTGTGCAAAGCCTGGTAGCAGCTGCGTGCGATAAGGTTCAGCCACAACATCTTGGATCATTTTTACTGCCAAATCAGGCTGTCCGGTATGACATGCATGAATAAATCCAGCAAGATAGCGCCCATGACTGACAATATCACGACGTGGATAGCTATCAGGTAAAATAGCTCTCGCTTCTGCGGTTGATACTTTGATCCCCGGATACGCCATTACCCAATACCAATTATCAAACGCTGGAACTTGCTGAGAAATAATGCCATTCTGCTCAATAATGAGCTGTAATCCCCCCAAATAACAAGGAGCCACATTATCATAATGCACACTACCCGAAATGCGGCCTTCAAGTTCACCCATCATACCCAGCAAGGTATTTTCATCGAAAGGTTTACTCGCAAATTCATTTAATGCCACTAATGCTGCGACAACAGAACATGCACTTGACCCTAATCCTGAGCCAATCGGCATATTTTTTTCAAGTACCATTGCCACATTTAATGGTTTACCTAATCTCTCACAAAAGAGTTCCCAGCATTGGTAAACAATATTTTGCTCAGGCTTTTTCGGTAATTTGGAAACAAAACGCCCTTGATTTGTCAACGAAAAGCTATCAGCTGCTTCAACTGTGACACAATCACCTAATAGTGTTCCATCTACTGGCGATACTGCTGCCCCTAACACATCAAACCCGACACTAACATTACCTATTGAAGCGGGCGCATAAACTTTAATCACTTATTAAACTCCCAATTTCCATGAAAGGGTACGCAACATGTCAGCAAAAACACCTGCGGCAGTCACATCATTACCCGCACCATAACCTCGAAGGACTAAAGGAATTGGTTGATAATAACGGGTATAGAAAGCGAGCGCATTTTCACCATTTTTAACTTTAAATAGCGGATCATTGCCATCAACTGCAATGATTTTTACTTGGCAGCGACCCTCTTCTATCAAACCAACATAGCGTAATACTTTTTCTTCCGCTTCAGCGGCTTTCTTGCGCAGCGCAAACTGTTGGTCAAGTTCAGGTAAACGAGCCATAAATTCAGCCACATTACCACTGCTATCAAATTCAGCCGGTAACACAGACTCAATCTCAATATCATCCAACTCTAATTGGTAACCTGCTTCACGAGCAAGGATCAGAAGTTTGCGTGCAACATCCATTCCTGACAGATCATCTCGTGGATCAGGTTCAGTGAAGCCTTTTTCTTTTGCAAGTGCAGTAGCTTCAGACAATGACATTCCTTCATCAAGCTTACCAAAAATAAAGGATAAAGAACCGGATAAAATTCCACTAAAGTGAACGAGTTCATCTCCAGCGTTTAATAGATTTTGTAAATTTTCGATAACCGGTAAGCCTGCCCCCACGTTTGTATCATATAAGAATTTACGTTTTGAAACTTCGCAAGCCGAACGTAACTGATGGTAATAATCCATTGATAATGTATTGGCTTTTTTATTCGGTGTCACAACGTTAAAGCCATCTTTTAGGAAGCTAACATACTGCTCAGCAATTTCTTGGTTAGATGTACAATCAATAATGACAGGGTTAAGGAAATGATATTCACGTTCTAAACGAATAAGACGACTTAAACTAAATGGTTCAGTGGCTTGTGCCAGCTCTTCTTTCCAATTATCAAGTGAAATTCCCTGCATATTTGTCAGCATGGCTTTAGAATTAGCAATACCACAAACACGTAAATCAATATGTTTTTGCTTCAACCATTGTTGCTGGCGATGAATTTGCTCTATCAATGCATTACCCACACCGCCCACACCAATAATAAACGCCTCAATAACTTGTTCTGCATTAAATAGCATTTGATGGCATAAACGTACCGCGGTTGTTGCTGCATCATTGGCAATAACGGCAGAAATTGAGCGCTCAGATGAACCTTGAGCAATCGCAACAATATTGATGTTACCGCGAGTCAGTGCGGAGAAGAAACGTGCTGAAATGCCTTTTAGTGTACGCATCCCATCACCCACAACAGAAATGATGGATAACTGTTCCATCACATCTAATGGCTCAAGCACACCATCTTTCAGCTCTAAGTAAAATTCTTCAACTAATGCTGCACGTGCGCGGGCTAATTCATTTTGCGGAACACAGAAGCTAATGCTGTATTCAGAAGAGGATTGCGTAATTAAGACAACAGAGATCCCTTTACGTGACATCACTGAAAAAATCCGTGCTGCCATGCCCACCATTCCTTTCATGCCAGGACCAGAAACGTTGATCATCGCCATATTGTTCAGGTTGGTGATCCCTTTAACTGGCGTGCTATTATCTGTCTGTCCATCGCCAATCAATGTGCCAGGAGCACTTGGATTCGTCGTATTTTTAATTAAGCATGGGATTTTAAATTGAGCAATTGGTGCAATAGTACGTGGGTGAAGAACTTTAGCACCAAAATAAGATAACTCCATCGCTTCTTGGTAAGACATCCCTTTAAGAAGTCGAGCATCAGGAACTAGGCGCGGGTCACAAGTATATACGCCATCAACATCAGTCCAAATCTCACAACAATCTGCACGTAAACATGCAGCAAGTACAGCGGCAGAATAGTCAGAACCATTGCGCCCTAAAACAACCAATTCCCCCTTCTCATTCCCTGCGGTAAAACCGGCCATAAGAATAAAGTGATCTTTTGGGATATTTAGCGCTGAAATACGTTTTGTGGATTCATTGATATCAACAGTTGATTCAAGGTAATGACCTACCGCTAATAAGCTTTCAACTGGATTAATAACAGTGACTTTGTGTCCGCGTGCAGTTAACACTGATTCCATGATAGCAATTGAGAGCTTTTCACCACGGCAAATAATGGCAGCATTGATGCTATCAGGGCATTGTCCGAGAAGAGTAATACCATGCAGTACTTGTTTAATTTGCGCGAATTCTTGTTCTGTTAATTTTTTCAGTCTTTCATAATCAAAACCAGGCTGCTTCTCTTTCAATCCTTTGAGTAAAGATGAAAAAATCATTTCAGCATCATTCACATGCGTGATGACATCCTGACCCGCAGCCGTTTTTTCAATCATTGCAACTAGATGGTTTGTTATCTTAGCGGGTGCTGATAACACCAACGCCACCTGCCCATCAGCCAATTTGCTTTCAGCGATGTCTGCAACATTCAGTACTCGTTCGTCATTTGCAACCGAAGTACCGCCAAATTTAAGCACACGCATGGTATTTCTCTCCTGATTTAGCGCCAAAAAAAAGCCCACATCTTTTAGGATGCGGGCTTTTTCGTTTTGATTTTTTGGATGCGTCAGCCCGCCCCGTTTCCTGTGGTCACGGTGGTGGTCGTAATAATAATGTCTAGGCTGATAATACGCATAAATTTCTGTCTGTCTCTTGATTCATTACTTTCTCCCTATACGGTTAAAGCAATTGACCAAAAATGTCAAATTAATTTGTAAAAAAATGCAAAAATTGAGTTAGTGGACACTAAAAATATATTCCATATCTATCGAAAAAATTAACATAAAAAACAATCAATGAACACTAATTGCAAAAGTTAAAACCATTAAATGACGAAATATCACCATAAAACGTCATCATCTCTTTTTATATATCTAATAGTGGCAGTGCAGTGAAATTACGCAAAAATACTATGTATACATAACCTACTAAATCAAATAATCTATTTCATAATTTGATAGAGAAAAGTTGTTTCTATTTGTATAATTTTATATCTAATAAAATTTGTTAACGTGCTACAATTGATTTTGATATGTATCAACAAAAGTTATTTTTTTAGGTGGTAAATGCGGTATTAGCTGTTATATTGCTGTTAACAGCCAAAAATTGTGAAAGAGCCTAAATTTGATTCATTTTTTGAATCTAAATATGTCGTCAATAATTCGAGAAATCAAGGTACGAAAATAACAAACTACCTTAGATAACTGATAGAGTTACTCTCAATAATAGTTTATAACTGTTGAAGAAAAAGCTAAGTCAAAAGTCTGATGGACATATGACTAAAGGTAGCTAAATAACGTTGGCTTATAAGAAATGTTTTTATAACTCACAGGCGCATTTTTCCAAAAAAATAATAACCACCTAACTAATTTGGAAGCGGCTTATGAGTTCACTATTTTTATTTTAAAACTTTAGGTATCAGATATGCAGATCCCACATATTTTAATTGTTGAAGATGAGATTGTCACACGCAATACGCTGAAAAGTATTTTTGAAGCAGAAGGTTATGTTGTCCATGAAGCAACTGATGGCGAAGAGATGCATAATGTTCTTTCTGAACATGACATCAATTTAGTTATCATGGATATTAATTTACCCGGTAAAAATGGCCTACTGCTAGCGCGCGAATTACGTGAACAAGAAAGCATTGCATTAATGTTTTTGACGGGCCGTGATAACGAAGTAGATAAAATCCTTGGCCTAGAAATTGGTGCTGATGATTATATTACTAAACCATTTAACCCACGCGAACTGACTATTCGTGCACGTAACTTACTTTCACGTACGATGAATCTGAGCAGCGGTTCAGAAGAACGTCGTCTAGTAGAAAGTTATAAGTTTAACGGTTGGGAACTTGATATTAATAGCCGTTCATTGATAAGCCCTGCTGGTGAATCCTACAAATTACCACGTAGTGAATTCCGTGCAATGCTGCATTTTTGTGAAAATCCAGGAAAAATTCAAACTCGCGCAGACCTACTGAAAAAAATGACTGGACGTGAGCTGAAACCACATGACCGAACTGTTGATGTTACAATTCGTCGCATCCGTAAACATTTCGAGTCAACACCAGACACACCTGAAATCATTGCAACTATCCACGGTGAAGGCTACCGTTTTTGTGGTGATTTAGACGAATAATCGTCATTTTATCTATCCCTTTTTACATGGATAGATAAAACCATAAATAGATAAAACCGGCTAGAGAGTCCAATATAGGGATATTTCAATGCCGGTTTTATTTTTTATGGACTTATCAATAAAATCTATTTGCTAATCAATAAAATAAAAGTCTTACCACGGCATAATTGGAACTGCACTCAGCGCATTTTGTGGCGAACCTTCAATAACTTTATCAGAATAAGTCAAATAAATCAGAGCATTACGTTTTGGATCATAAAAACGTACAACTTGTAATTTTTTGAATATCAATGATGTCCGTTTTTGAAAAACAACATGTGCCTTTTTCGGTGAATTCTTGATACGATCACTCAGTTCAATAGGTCCAACTTGTTGACAAGAGATTGCAGCATCAGATGTATCTTCCGCTAAACCGAGTCCACCTTTAATTCCACCCGTTTTTGCGCGACTCAAATAACAAGTGACATTATTCACATCGGGATCATCAAAGGCCTCAACAACAATTTTATGATCTGGCCCAAAAACTTTAAAAACAGTGTCGACAGAACCTATTTCCTCTGCGAAAGCCGCAAAAGGTAATACAGAAAATAGTGAGCCTAATAATATTTTTTTAAACTTACGAAGATGCATATACAGTACCCTTTCAGCAAAATGCAGGAAATGAGAATAACAAAATTGAGTGTATTGTTACTTTTTTAACACTATATCCTAAATCATTCAAATCTTCGTCTAGAACTGATGTATAACAATCAAAAATCAGTATAAAAATAGTGATGATATTCAACTAACTAAATAGATAATCAAAATGGAAATATGATGATTATAAAATCATAAATACAACTCATTTCCTATAAACGAAATGGCCAACTTGATATAGAATACCAATACATTGATAACTTATATCTATCTTTTAAGTCACATTGACTAGGGATATACATGGATCAAACCAATATAATTCGCGACCTGCTGCACTGGATCGATAACAACCTAGATAAACCGCTTTCTCTTGACAACGTAGCAGCAAAAGCAGGTTATTCAAAATGGCACTTACAGCGGATGTTCAAAGAAGTCACAGGGCAAGCTATTGGCTCTTATATTCGTGCACGTAGACTTTCTCGCGCTGCCGTAGCGCTTCGCCTGACGAGCAGACCTATTCTCGATATTGCCTTACAATATCGTTTTGATTCGCAACAAACTTTTACGCGTGCATTTAAAAAACAATTTAATTTAACGCCAGCTTATTATCGACGTAGCGATGAATGGTGTGCGACAGGTATTTGCCCACCGATTATGTTGGACGGACATAAACATTTAGATTATGAGTTCGTGCAACTAAAAGAACAAACATTAGTGGGACTCGAACAAAGCTGTTCTTATGTATTAGAACAATGGTCCAATGTCTGCTCTCAAATACGCGAAACATTCTGGCACTATTATTTAGAACACACGACATCTGTTGCATCTGAAGTTTTTGGCTTGCACCACACTGTTCATAATCCTGAAAAAGAAGATGAACAAACCGTTATTTATACCACAGCGGTAAAACCTGAAGATGCCAACTTTAGTAATGATACTTACCGCCAAGTCATCATTCCTGAAGGTGAATACATTAAATTTAGCTTAGGCGATAAAGTGACTCGCGACACAATGCAAGAGTTCTTATTTCAAATTTATGGTGTCTATTTGCCTAAATTGAATATTACACGCCGACCTGGCTATGATATTGAGCACTATAAACTCAAAAATATTGAATCACCGGATATAAAACACAAAGATGACCACGAATCTCACATTGAAGCTTTTGACTATTATGTGCCTATAAAGCGTTAACATAACGGAGTTTCAGAATAACGAAACTCCGTTTATTTTTCATTACGCTTGCTGCTCATCTAAGGCAGGTTGTGTTAAATGACTAATTTCTCCTGCACTTTCAACAATCCAGCCATTCACTAGCCACGGGCTATTTTGATAATCCACTCTTGAAATAGAGCAGTTGCGCAAGCGTAGACGTCGCCCTGCATGAGGTGGAACACCTAAAATACGATTTAGTAATGCACTTAGCGCGATCCCATGGCTTACCAATAGCGGTTTACTTCCACTCGGTAATGCTAAGCAGCTATTCAATGCTGCGAACATGCGCTCCTGTAATTCAGGCATTGACTCGCCTTCAGGAATGCGACCATCATGTGTTCCATTAATCAAACTTTTACGCCACTGTTCTTCTTGTTCAGTAAGAGAATCAATCTCTCGTTGTTCGAGAACACCCATATTTAGTTCACGCAAGCGCGGTTCTGTGATAATTTCACATCCGCAAACACGGGCAATTATTTGTGCTGTTTCACGAGTACGTCCCATATCACTCGTGATAATATGGGTAATGCCTTCTGATTTTATTTTTTCGGCAACCTGATAAGCTTGTAAACGCCCAGTGGCGGTTAAAGGGCTGTCAGATTGCCCTTGTATACGACGAGCCACGTTCCATTCGGTTTCGCCGTGGCGAACAAGATAAACCTGTAACATAGATGTGTTCCGTTATTACTTTGCTAAGTATATGTTCAAAGGAAAATAATTAATGTACCGAGTTATAGCTGCAACGACTAATCCTGCCAAAATTAAAGCAATTCATCTTGCTTTCGATGCTGTTTTTGGGCCAGACAGTTATCAGATAGAAGATATTAATGTCGATAGCAGCGTTCCGCAGCAACCTATCGGTAATAATGAAACTCGCACTGGTGCAAGACAACGCGTTATGGCATCAAGACAAGTCCGGCCTGAGGCTGATTTTTGGGTTGGCATCGAAGCGGGCATTGACGAAGATATGACTTTTGCTTGGATTGTCATTGAACATAAGCAAATTCGTGGAGAGTCGCGTTCAGCAAGCATCATGATCCCAGAAAAAATACTGGCAGGTATCCGAGAAGGACGTGAGCTTGGTGATGAAATGGCTGAATTAACCGGTATTGATAATATTAAGCAACAAGGCGGTGCCATTGGTTTTTTCACTAACGGGGTACTGACTCGGACAAGTGTTTACCAACAAGCTTTGATACTGGCGCTGGTTCCCATTAAGCATGAAATTTATAAAGAGCTAAACCAGATAGAAGATTAATTATACATAAAATAATTAAAGTTGCATGTAAGTTATCTTCACTTAACGCTTTTTAACAAAAATTCAGCAAATATTTTAAAAATAAACGTATTTTACATCATAAATTGCGTTAATAAAGCTCACTATTTGCTTGTTATGACTTGCTAGTAGATAAAAATATAGGGGTAAAAAATACCCCTATATACAATTTAGTCGCATCTATTGTACCAAATAAGCCTACTTAAGTAATTGCTCTTCCAGCCAAGCCTTTACTGGCAACGGCGCTGATTTCAAGCTATTTGAACCGCGGGTAATTGTTGCTATTCCAACCCCTAGCTCATTTTTTAGCTCGCGTTGACTCATTTCACCGCGCATTAATTCTTGAACAATTCTGACACGAGTTGCCAGTGCTGTGCGTTCATCCGGTGTTAACAATAGTTGCAGTATGGGATGCTGTAAATCTTGTTCAAATGCAAGCTGAAGCAACTTAACAAAGCGTTGCCAATCTTCATTAGCATCAGCGCTAAGTGCGGGATCATTCAAGTGATTTGCTATCATATTTCCTCACCATACTATTTAACTAGTACAAATGATAACATACAATTTTGCAAATCACTTGAAAAAGACATTAATACTTCATTAACCATTCGTTATCTGTCAATACAGGCCCCGAGTTACCCATGAAATAGCGGTAAAACACATCATAAGATAAGACATTTTTTACATAGCCACGCGTCTCGGAAAAAGGAATACTTTCAACAAATGCCACGGCATCAAGACGGCCGCCACTGTTTCCAAGCCAACGATTAACACGCGAAGGTCCCGCATTATAAGCAGCACTGGATAAAATACGATTACGTGAAAACTGTTGGTAAACATCATCAAGATAAGCCGTACCAATCTCAATATTTTTTATTGGGTTGGTCAATTGGCTTACATTGACATAATGACTAATTCCTTGCTTTTGCGCTGTATGTTTTGCTGTTGCTGGCATTAATTGCATTAGACCAGTCGCACCAACTGGTGAGCGAGCTTGCGGATTCCATGCACTTTCTTGACGTGCAATCGCCATTGCATAGCTTTTATTGATCATTTTATCTTGCGTATATTGATTAAATTCCTTTTCCCACGCTAAAGGAAAACGTTCTTCTAAATGATCCCACAGTTTAGCTTTAATTGTCGCTTGTACACTTAAATCTGCCCAATTGTGATCAAAAGCATAACGAGCAAGCTGTTCTTGCTGATTAACAGGCAGTGATGCAACAAGATTTATCCACTCACTACGTGCTAAATTATCCATTTCCCAATACATCAATTCGCGAACACGCTGGATTTGAGCAAGATTATCTAAATGGCTATTATCAGGCTTTTCCGCTGTTTTAATATACAGAGGATATTCTGTTCCTAATTTTTGAGCAGCCACCATTGGGTAGAATCCACGGCTATTCAGAAGCTTACGTAAAATCTCTTCCCCTTGCGCTTTTTGCCCTGCATCAATCAACGTTATCGCCTGCCAGTACTGCCACTCTTCTTTATTTTTTGCCTCAGCCGGTAATTGTCTCAACCATGCTGCTAATCCTTTCTTATCACCTTGCCCTAAAGCTAAACGAACACGACGCTCCTTTAATGACGTTGAATCCGTTTCACCAATAACTTGGTCACGCCAGTTTGCCTGCTCAGGCGTTACATCGCCCATATATTGCCAAGCAATGCTATCTTTCAGCTTTTGGCTTTCTGCCATATTCATTTTTTGCGCTGAGGTTATACTCGGCAGCGCTGTTCGAGCTGCATCTGGTGACTGCCTTGCATAGCGGCTAAAGGCGGCAATTGTAGCTTGACGAGAAAAATCCGTCGGCGTCATTGATTTGGCAAAAGTGGTCACTGAACTCGGATCGTTCTGTAACTTCACCAATGCATCACCAATTGTTTTATAACTTGGAGGTAAGCGCTTAGCAAGATAAGCGGCTATTGAGGTATTACCTGCTTCAATTGCCAAATGAATACGTTCTAAAATCATCTCAGGCGTGAGGTAACCTGCTTTTTCCCACTCATTAAATAACTTGTCACAGGCTTCTGGCATAGAACGACCATTTAGCCATAATTTTTCTGCTCCCTGCCAAGCTAAGCTTTTATTTCCCGTCGCCCAATTAGCAAAATAGTAATTACATTGTGCTTCCGCTGGTTTTGGTTCTTGAGGGCTAAATTCAAGTAGTGATTTCCACTCTTGCCGACGTGCTAATTCATTAACAAAGCGCGCTTTTAACGTTTGTGCTACGGGCAAAGTAGGATGGCTATCTATAAATGTTTGAGCTTGTTTTGGTGAAATAATATCAAGATCTTGCGTTAGCTCTCGATATTCTAAATAGGGATATAATGGATATTCTTGTAGTGTTGGCAATAAACGCTCAACCTCATCCATTTGCTTCGCATCCCAAGCTTGTTTTATTGCTTGATAGCGCTCGCGCTGTGCTTGTAGAGAATCTGCCCATACGGAGGTAGAAACCAAAACCATTGTCATTGGAACTGCCACCAAGAATTTTTTCATGCTTAATAATTCCCTATGCCTACTTTTCTCTGAATGATTTTTTACACTGGCTCACCAAGTTTTCAAATGGGTATCATTTCATTTCAAACTAACGGTCAGCAGAACGATTCTAATTAACAATTTTTAAGAATATCTGTCATATATTCAGTATATACTCGAAAAAAGTTGGAGAACACGCGGATACTGCCATTTTCTAACAATATATTTAGAACCATATGTGTTGACTCTATCAATACAAAAGCCTTGACTAAAAGGCAAGCAGAGTGTTCCTGAATCTACATTTTGTTGATGTAAAAAATAAGTGTACAGGCCTACAGACGAAAAATTAGCATCGGAAACAAAGTTACTATGGGTAAACGCTATTAAATAGGATAAAATGTGCGTTATACATCATCTACCGTCACAAATAATTCAATGTTTATCAATAAAATAAATATAAAAATTTAAAGAAATATATTTTTGTATAACAAAATAAAACGCTCATTAGTTGTAAATAATAGTTTGTGTCACTAATAGCTCAAACAAATTATGTCAAATATTGATGATTAACCATTGTATCAAAAATATTAACTTAATGGTTTAATAACACTATTCAAGGATAAAAGGTAAGATTCACACAATGAAATTCATTAGGAATAACTTAAAATCCCTTTAAAATGAGATAGGATATGGATTTCAAAAATATATTTTTTGCTATTTTAGGTTGCGGATGGACCTATCTTTTAATTTATCAGTTAACAGATATACACACTGCAGTATTATCTTTACCCTTTTTAATCATTTTCTTCATTATTTTTTATCTACTTTCTACAAGGAATAAACGGATGTTTTCAAAAAAAAGTAAAAACAATGCTATTAACCATACTAAAAATAATGAGTTAATTGATAATAAAGAATCCACTGATAAAAAAGAGCTTATTGAAATGAAAGAAGATAAACTCTCTCAAACCCCAACAGCAAGAAAAAGCACTTCCATTTCAAGTAGCTGCTACATTACAGGTGATCTTGTTTTAGAGGAAGACATTCAAATATTTGGCCATATTAAAGGTAGTATCCGCAGTAATAACGGTGTCGTTACTATTCAAAAAGAAGGTTTTGTTGAAGGCGAGATTTATGCCCAAACAATATCAATTAATGGAAAAATGAATGGATTATGTGTATCTGAGGATTTGGATATCTTAGAAAATGGTCAGTTAGATGGTATCTGCCAAACTAAAAATTTGACGATCAAAAAAGGTGGCGTATTTACTGGGACTTCAGAAAGAACGGATAAAAAAATACTACACAATGATGTAAAAAAAGAATTAGCACAGAAAAAAGCGGATGTCGTAAAATTAGACGCTAATTCAATATCTGCACCATAACAATATAAGAAAAACTTAACGCTATCCGCAGAAACATAAATAAGTTACTCGGATAGCTAAAATATATTAATTAGCTAATGAATTAATAACTTTATTTATATTATCGCATAAAAGGAAAGTATTTTATTTTAATAACTCCATCTATATTTTATATTGTGAAAATAAGAAAATTATCATATTTCATTTATCACTGAACATAAAATGAATAAAATCCACTAAAAAATTTCACTCGGTAATACATAAATTACTGCCTATTTTTGATGAAAAATATCTTCTATCCTTTCACAGATTAAAAATATTGATATATTTTAATCTGTTTGTTTCCATCACATCTTGCTGTTATTCACTCATAATAATAATCTGCCGAGCTATCAGATAAAAAGTGAACAATCCTAGTTGCAGTGGTTGACTTCAAGCAAAGAACAATTAGAGTGAGGCACAGAAATATTTAAGGCTGACGAGCAGCAATCGCGGTCTCCTAAGCTATACTAGGTTAGTCAATCCACCAGCTTAATATTATCGGTTGGATCAATCAGGCGATTTTGGGTCACTGACTATTTTTTATTTTTGAACCGCCTTAACAGATCCATCTCAGTTCGGAAATTTTGACTAAAAAAATCGTCAATTTTATGATAAAAATAGTTCTAATATTGATATTCCATTTAAAAAACAATAGGTAAAAAAATTGGCTCAATTCGTTTATTCTATGTTTCGGGTAGGAAAAATTGTTCCACCTAAACGTCATATATTAAAAAATATCTCTCTCAGCTTTTTTCCTGGCGCTAAGATTGGTGTTTTAGGTTTGAACGGTGCGGGTAAATCAACATTACTACGCATCATGGCTGGTATTGATACTGAAATCGAAGGGGAAGCACGTCCTCAGCCGGGTATCAAAATTGGTTATCTTCCACAAGAACCAAAACTGAACCTTGAACATACTGTTCGCGAAGCTGTTGAAGAAGCCGTTTCCGAAGTTAAAAATGCGCTAACACGTCTAGATGAAGTTTATGCAGCTTATGCTGATGAAAATGCAGATTTTGACAAATTAGCAAAAGAACAAGGTGAGTTAGAAGCTATCATTTCCGCACATGATGGACATAATTTAGACAACCAACTAGAACGCGCTGCTGATGCATTACGTTTACCTGCTTGGGATGCGAAAATTGAAAACTTGTCTGGGGGAGAGCGCCGCCGTGTTGCAATTTGTAAACTGCTTCTCGAAAAACCAGACATGTTACTTCTTGATGAACCAACTAACCACTTAGATGCTGAATCAGTAGCTTGGCTAGAGCGCTTCTTGCATGATTATGAAGGCACTGTTGTTGCTATCACGCATGACCGCTACTTCCTTGATAATGTTGCAGGTTGGATCCTTGAGCTTGACCGTGGTGAAGGTATTCCTTGGGAAGGAAACTATTCATCTTGGTTGGAGCAAAAAGATGAGCGTTTAGCACAAGAAGCATCGACTGAAGCAGCTCGTCGTAAATCTATCGAGAAAGAACTTGAGTGGATACGCCAAAATCCTAAAGGCCGTCAAGCGAAAGGTAAAGCACGTTTAGCGCGTTTTGAAGAGTTAAATAGCGTTGAATATCAAAAACGTAATGAAACTAGTGAGCTATTCATTCCACCAGGACCACGCTTAGGTGACAAAGTACTTGAAGTGGAAAACCTCAGCAAATCTTATGGTGATCGTGTTCTTATTGATAACTTGAATTTCTCGATTCCTAAAGGTGCAATTGTCGGTATTATCGGCCCTAACGGCGCGGGTAAATCAACACTATTTAGAATGATTTCCGGACAAGAGCAACCAGATTCAGGTTCAATCACGCTTGGTGAAACCGTAAAAATTGCCTCTGTTGATCAATTCCGTGATTCTATGGATGACAGCAAAACAGTTTGGGAAGAAATATCAAACGGGCAAGATATCATGCGGATCGGTAACTTTGAGATCCCAAGCCGTGCTTATGTCGGCCGTTTTAACTTCAAAGGTGTTGACCAAGGTAAACGTGTTGGTGAGCTATCGGGTGGTGAACGTGGTCGTTTGCATTTAGCAAAACTACTACAGGTTGGCGGAAACCTACTGCTTCTCGATGAACCAACCAACGACCTTGATGTTGAAACTTTGCGCGCACTGGAAAACGCCTTATTAGAATTCCCAGGCTGTGCAATGGTTATCTCGCATGACCGTTGGTTCCTTGACCGTATTGCAACGCATATCATTGATTACCAAGATGAAGGTAATATCACCTTCTTCGAAGGTAACTTCACTGAATATGAAGATTACAAAAAGCGCACATTAGGCGCTGATGCATTACAACCTCATCGCATAAAATACAAGCGAATGAGCAAGTAATCCTCTGATTTTATGATAAAAAAAGGCACCGAAATATTT
Source organism: Providencia sneebia DSM 19967 (assembly GCF_000314895.2). Classification (GTDB taxonomy): domain Bacteria; phylum Pseudomonadota; class Gammaproteobacteria; order Enterobacterales; family Enterobacteriaceae; genus Providencia; species Providencia sneebia. Next base: position 3,659,373 of record NZ_CM001773.1, read on the forward strand.
AGGTGCCTTTTTTATTATTCATCTAACATTAATAATTGCTGAACCAGTGCAATACACGTTAAGAACCGGCTATCATAATCCGGTGAATCAACTTGTACGAACTCAACATTATTTTTTCTTAACATCTCAATTAATAATGATTGAAATTCTTGGCGATCTTTATCGCTTCCTAAGCTACGTAATCCATCTGCAACCCAAGGTGTATTATTTTCTAATACAATCACCAAATCAAAACGATATTCATCAATCAACGCTTGCACAAAAGGATGCTCTTTGCCTTCATAACGTTTACAAAAAGCTTGTGTTGTAATGAAATCTGTATCAATAAAAGCGACTTTATTTGCATATTTAACAGCGAAATCAATATATTGAGCATGGCCTAATGCAATTTTGTCGTAGTCAGAATATTGCAAGGCCATCTCATTACCACCAAGGTGGGAAAACACATAGTCGTGGCCAAATTCCCAAGCACTCGTGGTATTAAAAATATTCGCTAACTTATTAACTAAGGTAGATTTCCCGCTTGATTCTCCACCTAATATTGCGACTTTACGCACAAAAAAGGGTTTAACTTCAGTTGGAATATATTCCCAATAACGAAAAGGTGCCTGACGAATTTGATTACCGCTGATGTTCATAAACGTCCGTTCTGGGTCAATCAAAATAGTTTCCACACCTAAATATTTCTTATAGCGTGGGGCATCATTGGCTTCACCCGAGTAGATAAAACTAGGATGAATATTGTGTTTTTCTAAAAAGCCTTTCATTCCTTCACTCCACACTTCCCAACCATGTGGATAAGGTTCAATCCCTTGTTCATCAAAAGAGTGAATGAAGATATTTTTTTGATATTTAAAGGTTTGTAATAACCATCTTAAGCGATCACTCACTGTTGGCTGCTGGGACATTGAGCTATGAATAAACAGCTCTTTATCACGCGGTTCATCATGACAAAGAATGACATGCAGCTCATCAACTTGGCTACAAGCACGCTGAATCAGGTAAATATGTCCTGTGTGTAAAGGATAAAACTTACCAAAAACCACACCTACCGTTTTTTGTTTATTCGGATATTCAAGGCCTAAAAATTGATGAAGCGCAGCAATTTTCTGTGCACTAGGACTTTTAATTTTATTATTTAGAAGCTGGCTCAGATAACCTTTTGTCATATCGGAGGCATCAGCAACTTGTTGTAATGTGTAGCCAGCCTGCTTAATTGCATTTTTTAGATAATTAAATTCAGCCATTTGATTTCCTTTATTAATCAAATTCATCCATTACACTGAGTGCATCCGATAATTTTTTGACACCATAAACTTTCATATCAGGTGGTAACTTTTTAGGCATATTGGCATGCGGGACGATGGCGCGTTTAAAGCCATGTTTTGCTGCTTCTGAAATACGCTCTTGCCCACTTGGTACAGGACGGATTTCACCCGCAAGCCCGACTTCACCAAAGACAACCAAATCTCTCGGTAAGGGTTTATCACGAAAACTGGAAACTAAAGAGAGCAATAAAGCAAGGTCAGCACTGGTTTCTGTGACTTTAACACCACCGACAACATTCACAAACACATCTTGGTCTGACATTTGCAAACCGCCGTGACGATGCAAAACAGCTAATAATATGGCTAAACGATTTTGCTCAAGCCCCACAGCGACACGGCGCGGATTTGACATCATTGAATGATCAACAAGCGCTTGGATTTCAACCAACAAAGGGCGCGTACCTTCCCAAACAACCATCACTGAGCTACCGGAAGTGACTTCATCACCACGGCTTAAAAAAATGGCGGAGGGATTACTGACCTCTTTTAAGCCTTGTTCTGTCATAGCAAAGACACCCAGCTCATTGACTGCCCCAAAGCGATTTTTATGGCTACGTAATGTCCTAAAGCGATTGTCTGCCTCACCATCAAGCATAATTGAGCAGTCAATACAGTGTTCTAAAACTTTCGGGCCTGCTAATGAACCATCTTTTGTAACATGACCCACCATGATAATTGCAACACCGCGAGTTTTAGCAAAACGGGTAAGATAAGCCGCAGTTTCTCGCACTTGAGCAACACTGCCCGGAGATGATTGGATATCAGCCATGTGCATGACTTGAATGGAGTCAATAACCATCAATTTAGGTTGTTCTTGTTCGGCAATTAAACAGATTTGTTCAATACTGGTTTCTGACAACATGTTCAGTGAATCTGTTGGTAAACCAAGACGATGCGCGCGCATTGCAACTTGTTGTAGAGATTCTTCACCTGTTACATAGAGCGTTTTCATTTCGCGAGAAAGCAGGCACATTGTTTGCAAAAGAAGTGTACTCTTCCCTGCCCCTGGGTTCCCACCAATCAAAATGGCACTTCCCGGCACCACACCACCACCAAGAACACGGTCAAACTCTTTAAAGCGTGTGGTAAAACGTGGCAGTTCTTCTAAGCTAATTTCTGACAGTTTCTGTACTCTGCTAACACCTGCTGCATTTCCAGCATAGCCAGTCAAACGTTCATTACGAGAAGATGAGCTACTTGGTGCAAGGCGTACTTCTGTAATGGTGTTCCATGCATGACAAGCACTACATTGCCCCTGCCAACGCGGATAATCCGCCCCACACTCATTACATACAAATGCTCTTTTTGCCCCTTTTGCCACAACTAACCCCTTTTAAACCAAACAAAAAAATTACCTAAATTGAATATATTAACTGAGTAATAGCTGAATATTATTTAATAAATAACAAATATTCTAAATAATTTGTCCTGTAACTAGGCGGCAAATGAAGCCAACAGCGCTACAGCGCGAAAAATTATCTTTCCTCGTGCTTCAACCCACCACTCAACACACACATCACGCCCATCAAATCAGCATGACGAATAGCGACTTTGGCTCTGGCATAAACTTTTGGTTTTGCATGATAAGCGATACCTAATGCCGCTTTACGCAACATTTTCAAATCATTCGCTCCATCACCAATTGCAATAGTTTGCTCTAATGGGATCGCTAAACGTTCAGCTAATTTAACCAATGTTTGAGCTTTATACTTTGCATCCACAATAGCGCCTTTCACTCGGCCTGTCAGTTTGCCATCTTTGATTTCAAGCTGGTTAGCAACCGCCGCCGCAAGTTTTAATTGTTGGCGTAAATTATCCGCGAAGAAAGTAAATCCGCCAGAAGCAATAGCAACATGCCAATCCATTGCTTGCAACTTACGAACAAGGCTAGTTAAACCGGGCATTAAGGGTAAAGTATCCATAACTTGTTGAAGGATCATTACATCAGCGCCTTTCAACAAGCTAACTCTTGCTCTTAGACTTTCAGAGAAATCTAACTCACCTTGCATAGCGCGTTCAGTGACTTCAGCCACTTGTTCACCAACCCCATATAAACGCGCTATCTCATCAATGCACTCAATCTGAATGGCTGTTGAATCCATATCCATCAACAACAAACCCGGCGCACGTAAACGTGGGATTTGCCCTAAAGGAACCACATCTAATAAGCATTCATCAGCTAATTTTTTAATACGCGGCGTAATGCTACCTGCGATTCTTACGACTTGATAATCATCAATTCGCCATGAAGAAACGATGACAATTGCTATCCCTAAACGCTGCTGAAAATTACTAATGCGCGCTTTATCTAAACCCCGACCATATAATAACCAACCGCTATCACCGGCGCGATAATCTAAGGGCATCACCTCTTCTCCGCTCAAAGAAAGAGGAAGTCCGGGCCATTTTTGGATTTCATCGGGTAAATAGCAATAGGTCAAACTCGTTGACATGAAAATTAGCTCCTGTAATCGACTCAATTTTTTATAATAAAAATAGATTCTAAAACTATCCTATCTTCGTAACCTCTGGCAACATACTTGATTAAAAGCATTCAATTCGCATAAACATTGGCAGCTATATTAATTGTCATTAGAAATTAGATGAAGAACCCATAAAATTGCTATGAAACTAACATTTAAACTACACAAAACAGTCATTATTGTTATCTGTGTTGCACTTATCGCCTTATTAATGCAGGGCGTTTCCTATTTAGGTCATAGCCAAAACCAGAATAGAGTTGAGCAATTTAAACAGTTAACTCGCGTATTAGCCGAACAAGTTGCTTTCAGCTTATCTGATTATATTAGTTCAGGCAGCAAAGATTTTAATCATGAACGAATTATTGCTAACCTGAATAACCTCGCAAAAGATAAATATATTTTAGATGCGGGCATTTATTCAGCTAGTGGTACATTAATCGCATCATCTGGAGAAGCCGTTCCAGTTCGCCAACGATTAGCGATTGATAACAATCAATCTGTACAACCTTTTCAATATCAATTAGTTGTTCCAATTCCTGGTCAAGAGGAGCCTACTGGCTATCTCCGTCTAACAATTGATACCGAATTGTTAGCGACTGAACTCCAACAAGCTGATAATAGTACAAATGTTCTAAGAATATTTATTTTATTAGCGCTTTGTATAGGATTTATGCTGGCAAATACATTATTCCGATTGAAGAAAAAGAAAGGACAGCATTTACCTCCACCATTAGTTGTGGGAGAAGACACTAATGATGAAGAGGAAGAACCAAAAAAAGTGAAGAAAAATGCGATTAATAAACGAAAAGTGGATAATCCGCCTTATCATCCAAAGAAGAAGCGGCCAAAAAGTAAATCAAATAAAACACCACCTCAAGACCACTAATACACCCAACGGCTAAGGAAAAACCTTAGCCGAATTTGAATTAATCAATATTTATCTGACAGAACCTGATTAAATAAAAGTGGTATCAAAAACAATCGGGGCGACAAACTCCACTTTGCCTTCCACTAATAACGTTTCAGGTGGTGCAGGAAAAGGGGCTGCTCGTTGAATAGTGGCAATAGCCTCTTTGTCTAACACTTTAGTGCCTGAAGAATTAATTAAACTTGCTGCAATGACTTGCCCTTTACTATCCACCGTCACTTTTACTTGAGATACACCAGTTGAGCGATAACGCAATGCAGCTCTCGGGTAGCGTTTTGCCTTAGCTAAGCGTTGATGTATTTCACTGTGCCAACTTTGTTGACCACTCATCGCTGCGGAGGCACTGCTTGAAAAGTTAGCGCTGCTGTTTGATGAACTTCCCGAAACAGGCGTAGATGTAACCGCAGATTCTTGTGTATTTAATGGCGCATCTTCTATCACTTTTTTAACTTGAGGCGGTTTCTTTTTTGGTGGTGTTTTTCTTTCACTCACCTTAGTCAAAGTGCCATTATCAACCAGTGGTGTATTGGGTAATTTTCTTTTTTTCAACAAGATCAGGCAATACTTCATCATAAGTTGCCATTTGCTGTTTTGGAGCATGGTTTATTTCTGGCTCGGATTGTTGCTCAAGCTGATAAATACCTAATTGAAGAGATATCGCAGGCGGCAATACACCTGTTTTCGACTGATGTACAGAAAACCAGCCAATAAAAATTGCAACAAGCATTCCATGGAAAAATAGACTTAAAAATAAACCGCCCAATGGACGGAAAATCGGGCGCACAATTTGGCCCGTAATACTGCTCATATTCTGCCTCACGACTTTATTTTTTGCGAATTATAGGCATAATACAAACAAAAATGATATTCATTATTATTAATAAGATTGATAATAATCAAACAACTGATTGAATTATAATTAGAAAAAAATATCGAGCAATAAATCATAACTTTACACTTTGACACCAGCGAAAAATGACTATTGATAAATCCCTTGCTCGCAAAATTAGCGGCGCATATCAGTCAACTTATAGCCAACTTGTCCGATTTTTCCGCAATCGGCTAGGTGATAGCAACGATGCTGATGATTTATCACAGGATGTGTTTACACTATGGCTAAACCGTAAAGAGCAATCTCCTGTGAAAGAGAGCCGAGCTTATTTGTTCAAGATTGCTAATCATGTGCTTATTGACCATTGGCGGCGTAATCAACGTCTGGCAAAATCAGAATCAACACTTGATGACAGTCAGCTTGAGCACAATTTCGAAAGCACTCAAAGCGATCCTAGTGAAATCCTTGAGCAGCAACAGCGTGTGCAACATTTAAGTGAAGCCATTGAATCTTTACCACCAAGGCGAAGAGAAGCATTTTTACTTTACCGATTTGATGGATTGTCACAGAGTGAAATAGCCGAACGAATGGAAATTTCGATCAGTATGGTTGAAAAGCATATTGCTGCCGCATTAGTACACTGTAAACACTATTTAGATAATCAGAGCAATAATAATCAATGACACACGCAGCCCCACCAGAGACAGAGACACTAGAAACGATTGATGAAGTCGCCGCACTTTGGTTTATGCGCCAACATAGCCAAAATATGAGTGCTGAGCAATCGCAACAATTTGTACACTGGTTGCAGGAATCACCTGAACATGCCAAAGCTTATGAAGCTATTGCAGGTGTATGGCGTGACTTTGATTTAATGCCAAAACCACAATTGAACACGTCTTCACAAAAAAAACGCTTTTTTTTTCGACTCTGGCGACCACTGGGTAATACTTTAGCGGCTTTTTCCATTGTTGCATTACTTGTCCTTCCGTACAGCCATCTGCCATTAATGCTGTTCAATAATATGACGCTTGCAGCAACAAATATGCCTAAAGAAGTGACGTTGTCTGATGGCTCGAAATTATTTCTAAATCACCATACCCGCATCCGAGTGGCTTATAAAACGGATGTACGCCAAGTCTACCTTGATGAAGGAAGTGCTTATTTTAAAGTCGCGCCCAATCCTTACCGACCCTTTATTATTCAAGCTGACCAACGCAAAATCCAAGTGGTGGGAACAGAATTTGAAGTGGAAAAAGATCAACAACAAATCGCAGTTCAAGTAAGTCAAGGGATTGTGAGTTTTCAATCCGGCAACGAACAGAAAATAAACTATCTGTTTGCAGGTGATAGTGCAGTGAGCCATGCGGTTAATGGCAAAGTAATATTGAATAAAATCTCACCATTAGATGTCGCAAGATGGCGTTTTGGTGAGCTTAGTTTTACCGATAAACCATTAGGCGATGTTCTTAAGGAACTCAAAAATTACTCTTCCGCACAAATAGAGCTTTCACCACCATCTCTGAGTCAACGTAAAATCTCAGGTAGGATCAATTTACAGCAGCCTGATCAGTTTTTCCAAGCATTACCGATGCTTTTGCCTGTTGAAGTGATCTATCATGACAAAAATAATATATTGATTATTAACAATAAAAAAAATAAATGAAAATTATTTCGATTTACAGGTGAGGATAATTCTCATTTAACCCTCTTCTTAAGCAGTTGTTATTTATTTGGCTATTTTTTTACTTTTGATGCCATTGAATGCTTAAGAATAAGGGATACTCATGTCAATTCGATTTACTCACAAGCCGTTCAAGCCACTTGTCCTGTTTGTGGCGATTAATAGTGCGATAATTTGTCAATCTGCGGCGGCACAAGAAGTGTCTTTCACACTTCCTGAACAATCACTTGCTTCATCAGTGGCGCAAATCAGTCAACAAGCACAGATTCAATTGCTTTATGATAAAAGTCAGCTTAATGGCTTACAAGCCCCTGCACTCTCAGGTCACTACACCGCACAAACCGCATTACAAAAAATATTGATTGGTAGCGGTTTAGAATTAGTCAATGAGAATGGCGTCTTTGTTATTCGTCAGCAAAATCTCAATCAAGGAACTTTAGTCTTGCCAGAAACTCAGGTTTCCGGTGTGCTACAAAACCATCCTGCAACTGATGCTATTTCAGCACCACAATATGTCACTTCAGAAGAGATCAGCCAGCGAAATACAGGTGATGGCAATATCACCGATTTGATGAAAACTAACCCTGCGGTTCAATTTGCTAATAATGACAGCAACTCCATGAACCAAGGAGAAATAAAACCTTCTCGTATTTCAATTCATGGTTCAAATAGCTATCAAAATGCTTATCGCCTTGATGGTATCAGTTTTAATAATGATTTTGACCCTGCGGATAATGGGCTTGGTGAAACCAATACACGCCTCAGCAGCAGCGATCAAGGGATTTACATTGATAGCCGCCTTATCGACAGCATGACGGTGTATGACAATAATATTCCAGTTGAATTTGGGGGCTTTACGGGGGGAACAGTTGAAGTTAATAGCCGCCGCTGGCAAGGGGAAAATAGTGCTCACGCCTATTATCGTTTAACCCGTTCTGGCTGGAATAACCTATTTCATGATTCTACTCAAGGCATTGATACCACAAAAAATGACACCTCGAACCCCGCTCGTTTTCAAAACCGTTATGATAAAAGTGACTTTGGTGGTTGGTTTGAGTTAGGCGTTAGTGAAAACTCAGGGTTGGTTTTCTCTGCCTCACGTCGTAGCTCAACGATCCCAATGACTTTAGCGAGTGATGGCGGAGCTTTCATCAATGATGAAGGGCAGCTTGATACGACAGAAGGCATTAATGGTAAAAAAGATCAAAAAAGAACATCTGATAACTATTTCCTAAAATATACCATTGATCTTTCAGATAAAAGCTCTTTTGATTTGTCCGCCAACTATGCCAATTATGATAGCCGTCTATTTTCTTCAACTATCATGAATTCTGGCTATGATAGCACGCATAAAGGTTTAGGTTTTACAGGTGTTTTCAAGCATAAATATGATATTGGTGATTTGGAATTAACAGCAAGCACCCAACAGCTTAAAGATGAACGTTCTAATGACCAAAATTATTTTGTCGACGTTCTTGCGATGTCACCTGATTATGATTGGGAAAAACGTAAATACTTACGCAGTGGTGGCCAAGGGGATTTAATTTCTGAACAAAATAGCCAAACTGCAAAAGCTGTAATGCGATTTACAACCATGGAAGATGGATTAGGCATTACACATAACCCAACAATTGGTAGCGAAGTCAGCTACACCAAAGGGACTTATAAACGAGATAAAGATTTTTATCGTTATAACTATTCTGGCGTGCTCGATAAGAATGATTATTGGACAGGTCAGTTAAATAACGTCACACGCTTCCAAGCTGGTAACCATTCTGCGGATTACACCAACTATTCTCTATTTGCTGACGATAACCTCAAATACGGTAAGTTGACGCTGCGTCCCGGTGTAAGACTTGATCGCGATGATTTCGTCAATAGAACCAATATTGCCCCACGGTTATCAGGTTCTTACGATGTGTTTGGTGACAATAGCACCTTATTGATTGCCGGTGCAAACCGCTACTATGGTCGTTCCATGTTGACTTATGCTCTATATGGTGCACAAAACGCTGGCATGCAAAACTGCAACTTTTTCTGTTCTCTTGACCCAAATGAAAATGAGTGGGATAACAAAAAAGATTACGAAGGTATCGATTCTCTTAAAACACCTTACAATGATGAGCTAACGCTGGCATTACAACAAGAAATTCTGTCAACTACTTGGCGTCTGCAATATGTTCATCGTGAAGGCTATGATGAAGTCAGATCACGCACTAAATACAATAGTCGTGAGGAAGATAAACGCAGTATCCGTATGTATGATAACGGCGGTCGCAGTTCACACGATACCGTTACACTTTCTGTCAAAAATAGTCAGCCTTGGGAATGGGCAGAAGCTAACCATATGATGAACGCATCACTGACATGGCAACAAAGTGAAAGTAATACGCCGAAAGATACGGGTTATAACTCTTATGATTCAAGCAATAATGTGAATCTAAATAAAGTTTGGTATGACGGCAAATTTATTGATGCATCTAAACTACCATCGACTAGCTTCAACTCGCCATTTAAATTGAATTTAGAGCTGACCAGTGTTTGGGATGAATACAACATCACTTGGTATAACCGCTTACAATGGTGGGGAGCGCGTGACCAAGCCGTTCGTTATGATAACGCCTATGCTGTTTCACCTGAATATGGTCAAGTTCGCAAATACACCAAACAGCATTTCGCCAGCAAATATACACTGGATACTCGCCTGGGTTGGAAACCCGAGTTTGCACATGGATTCGGTGTCTCTATTGAAGTGAATAACCTCTTAAATAATAAAAACGTGGCAGATCGCTTTGTCTTCGAAGATAGCGTCCTGAAATCTTATGACCCAGGTCGACAATTCTGGCTACAAGTTAATTACGATCTATAGCGTTTACATTAGAAAGCAATGTGAGTTAGTCACAATAACAATACGAAGAACGTCATGAAGACATTGAAACAATTTTTTTATTTAGTAAAACCATTTTGGGGGCAGCGTGCTGCCCTTTTCTGCTGGATTTTACTTGCGTCATCACTAGGGTTAACACTGTCATCCGTCTGGTTCAACGTTAAAATGAACATGTGGAATGGTGACTTTTATAATGCACTACAAAAATTAGATGGGCAGGCGCTTTACAGCCTGCTGCAATACTTTGTCATCTTGGTGAGTGGTTTGATTTTTGTTGTCGTAATGGGTAACTACCTAAAACAAATGCTGATTATTCGTTGGCGTAAAGGCATGACAGAGTTAGTGCTTGGGCGTTGGCTATCATTAAACAGCAAACACTATATGTTACGACTGACGTCACAAGAACCTGATAACCCTGACCAACGTATTGCAGAAGATATTCGACTATTAATTGAGTCCACGCTCACCTTATTAGTCACTTTCTTACATTCCATGCTAACTCTTATCTCCTTTGCCACTATTTTATGGACACTTTCTGGCAGCCTCTCTTTTAACTTAATGAATAGTGATTGGACAGTTCCGGGTTATATGTTTTGGGCATGTATTATTTATACAATTATTGGTATTGCGCTAACACAATGGATTGGTTTCCCATTACGCCGTTTACATATGGATAAACAGCATCGTGAAGCTGACTACCGTAGCTCGCTAATTAATTGCCGCCAACATGGTGATGCAATTGCTGGGCAGCGTGGTGAAGTTCAAGATAAGAAAGAACTCATGCAACGTTTTGGCGCGATTATCCGCAATTGGAATCACCTCATTCGCTGTGAACGAAACTTATCATTTTATACGGTGGGTTACCAACAAGTTACTGCTTTAGCCCCCGTATTATTAGCACTGCCTAAATTCCTTGCAGGCGAAATTATGCTAGGCGGTTTGATGCAATTACGCCAAGCTTTTAGCAGTGTTGCGACATCACTAGGCTGGTTTATTTTTGCATATAAAGAAATAGCCGCTTGGCAAGCTACCGTTTCTCGTCTCTATAATTTTGTGATTTTATTAGAGAATGACAAACCTGCTGATGTCACTATTACAGAAGAACCTCCGCTTTTAAATGCTGAATTAAAAATTATGACAGCAGATAACCGCATTCTTATTGATTCAATCAATATAACCGCAAAACAAGGTGAGCTAACGCTAATTTCTGGCCGTTCAGGGATTGGTAAATCTACATTGCTACGCGCGCTTAGTGGGCACTGGCCATTCTTTAATGGCAAAATTGAACGTACAGATAATCTAATATGGTTGCCACAACGTTTGTATCTGCCAGTAAGTCGCTTAGATAATTTATTGGCTTATCCTCAAGATCCTGCACAATTTAGCGAAAATGATTTCAAAGATGTGCTCAGTAAAGTTGGCTTGGATAAACTCCATTATCAATTAACGTTAGAAACAGATTGGAATAACCGATTATCCGGTGGTGAACAGCAACGCATTATGTTTGCTCGTTTATTACTCAATCGCCCTAAATTACTGCTACTGGATGAAACAACTTCTGCACTTGATGAAAATAGTGCTATTGAGCTTATCCAATTGCTCAAACATGAACTGCACGACAGTGCAATTATCCTCGTCAGCCATCAACTCTTTCTGTCATCACTTGCCGAGCATCAACTCCCTCTTTTTGACGTCGTGGCTCCCACTAAGGCAACAATAGGAACGCCTGAATATGCTTCGTAAAATTACCTTTACCCTTTTTGTCGGCCTAATCATAAGCGGCTGTGCAAAAAATCCAGCAAACAGTTCGAATGGACAAGTATTACTGCCAACTCGTTCAGACCTTCAATATTACCAACTTGATAATGGTTTACAGGTCTATCTTCTACAGCGTAATCAGCCCGGTGTAGAGCTACGTTTATTAGTGAAAAGTGGCTCAATACAAGAAAATGAACAACAACTTGGTCTTGCTCATTTCACTGAACATATGGCATTTAAAGGGACTAAACATTTTCCTGGTACGACGGGATTTAAACAACTTGAACAACAAGGTTTAAAATTAGGTAGCCATGTTAATGCCATCACAAGTTTAAACTCGACGTTGTACAAACTTTCTTTACCAGAAGCCACACCAGCTCAAATCACGACGGGGTTACAAGTTATCGCTGATTGGGCTTCTAATATGACGTTTGACCAAGATGCTTTTGAAAAAGAGCGCCCTGTCATTATAGAAGAGTGGCGTTTACGCCAAGGTATGGGCTATCGAATCAATGATAGCTTAGAAAAATTGCGCTATCACGGTAGCCGTTATGCAGAACGAAACCCAATTGGTTCACTGGATATCGTTCGCCAAGCACCTATTGAACAAGCAAAAAATTATTATCAAACTTGGTACCAACCCCAGCGGATGACATTATTAGTGATTGGTGATTTTAACCAATCATCAGTGCGCAAAGAAGTTGATGCCTTGTTTACTGCACCAAAACCGCAAATCCCCTCTTTAGATAATCCGCAATGGCAAAAGTTTGCAGATACAAACGCCATGTTAGTACAACCCATCTTTGATAAAGAGCAAGGCGCGCGGTTTATTCAATTTGCGCTACAAAAAGATGTTGCTGCGCCACTCAATACTCGCCAAGGACAATATGATGATTTAATGGATAGTTTATGGCTTGCCATTTTAAATCAGCGTTTTACTGCTTTGGTCGATAATGGTGTCCTGCCGGCAATTAGTATCAATGAACAAGGTTCAATGCTAGATAACCGCAGGTTACAGCAACTGATGATTATTCATCCTAAAGGTGATGATTATAAAAATGCCACAACGGTTCTCTTTACAGAACTACAGCGATTAGCCACAGAGCCAGTAACTCAACAAGAGCTTGATGCTGCACGACAAGCTATGTTGAAAAAATTCAGTCAGCAAGCCGCAACCGAACAGCGTTATGCCAATGATTATCTTGCAGGTCAACTCACTACCGCATTGGAATATGACATGCCATTGTGGAATAAACGCCAACAATTAGATAATAGCTACCAATTAATTGGCAAAGTAAAGCCTCATGATTTACAACAACATGTCTCTACATTTTTAGCTAAAGCATCACCCCGTCTTGCATTGATTGGCCCTGATACTGATGCTGCTGGGGTTAATGCAGATACCTTCCGCCAGCAATGGCAAAATATTCGTACCACATCTCCCGGGCCATTTACATTACAAACCCAAACAATCACACTGCAATTAGCAAAACAGCCAAGCGGTTCTATTATTGAACAAAAAGCCATTCCGGTTGCTAAAACTGAACGTTGGGCACTCAGTAACGGCATTCAAGTTATTGTCAAAGCAGATAAAAATTTAAAAGAAGATATTCAATTTAACCTACAGCTACCGGGTGGGCGCTCACTTGAGACACAACAAACTGCAGGTCTAACAGATTGGGCATTAAAGCTTCCTGAAAGCAGTGGTTATGGTGAATATAATGCACGTGATTTGGCGCTACTTGCCAAACAAAATCAAATCTCTATTCGCCCTTATAGTGAATTATTAACACACGGTTTTCGTGGTAAAACCCCCGTTGATAATCTAGAAACCGCATTGCAATTGCTGCACTTAAAACTTACCGCACCACAATTTAGTGGTGAAAAGCTAGAACAACAGAAACAATCATTTGCTTTGAATCTTTCTAAAACGCCAGTTGAGCGCACTTTCCTAGATAATATCAACAAAGAAAGCTATCAAAATGGTGAGTTATTAGTCGTCAATCCACAAGGCAGCTGGCAGAATTTTACAGCTGGACAATTACAGCAAGCGAATCGCCAATTATTGACGTCAACAGCAGATATGACGCTAGTCATTAGTGGTGCGCTCAATACTCGAGACTTAAAACCGCTGTTAGAACAATGGATCGCCACAATTCCTGCACGTAATCAACAACTTACTTGGCGTAACCAAGGCATTATGCCGAAAATGGTTTCTTTGAATAAACATTATCCTATCAGCAGCAGTGATAAGAGCATGGTCAGTATTCAATATGCGGCACCTGCCCAATGGACACAGCAACAGCAATTAGGAATCCAATTATTAGATACTATCATTAGCCAGAGATTGCGTGGTGAGTTACGAGAAAAAGCCAGTGGTATTTATGCATTAGGTTTTTCACAAATGTTAGCGAAAAAACCGCAACCTTATTATTATGCGCGGCTTAATTTCACCACAGCACCACAACGTGCAGAAGAGATGACTCAGATTGCGCAAAAAACAATTGCCCAAATCCAACAATCTGGCATCAACCAAAAAGAGCTGACTGAAGCGAAAAATATCTGGCTAACAGAAAATGCTCAAGTTGTTGATAGTTCTGGATATTGGACAGAAGCACTAATGCAAATCGCCTCCGACGATCAACAGTATCAACGCCTAACACAGGAACCAGCTATTATTCGCCAACTTACAGTTGATGATATCAATCGTTTGGCTCATCAATATTTAGGACAAAATCCAAAAATATTTATGATGACGCCTTAAACATCATTATTGGGAGCTACGGCTCCCTTTTTAATTGACATCCAACAATCTTATATGTGATTAATTGATGTTTATAATTAAAAAGTAGAGCTAACGATGAACGACATTATTATCCGCAGAGCAACTCCTGAAGATATTCCTGCGATCACCCAAATGCATGCAGATTATTCAGCTTATGCAAACACACTTCAATTGCCTTATCCCTCAACAAAAACGTGGGAAAACCGACTTAATGCGAATGATCCATTTATTTCACAATTTGTTGCTACCCTAAATGATCTCGTTGTCGGCCTATTAGTGATCCACCAACCAAGCCAAGTTCGCCGCAAACATGCAGCTAGCTTTGGTATTACAGTTAGCCAAGCACATCAAGGCAAAGGTATTGGTTCTAAATTAATGGAAGTGCTAGTGGATTATTGTGATAACTGGCTAAATATTCGCCGTATTGAGCTAGAAGTTTACGCAACGAATGATAACGGATTAGGCCTTTACCAAAAGTTTGGATTTCAGCAAGAAGGGATTATGCGAGATTATGCATTTCGTGATGGGAAATACGTTGATGCCATTATGATGAGCCGCATTAATCAGCAAGCTAATTAAAGCAATAATGCCACGTTTTTTAATAACGTGGCATTAAGATAAATCAGTGCTTTTTAAGCAAAAACATAAATAGGCACGATAATGCTATTTTATTTGTCACCTAATAAAACTGAATCTAATGCGATTTCAATCATTTCATTAAATGTCGTTTGGCGTTCAGCTGAAGTGGTTTGTTCACCTGTTTTGATATGATCAGAAACAGTACAAATAGTCAGAGCACGAGCACCGAACTCAGCAGCAACCCCGTAGATACCCGCCGCTTCCATCTCAACACCAAGAATGCCGTACTTTTCCATCACATTAAACATATCAGGTTCTGGGGAATAGAACAGATCAGCAGAGAATAGGTTACCAACACGAACATTAACGCCTTTCGCTTTTGCAGCTTCCACAGCATTATGCACGAGATCATAATCAGCAATTGCAGCAAAATCATGACCTTTAAAACGTTGGCGGTTAACATTTGAATCGGTGCAAGCCCCCATACCAATCACGACATCACGCAGTTTAACATCATCCATTACTGCACCACATGAACCTACACGAATGATAACTTTCACACCAAAATCAGTAATCAGCTCTTTCGCATAAATAGAGCAAGATGGGATCCCCATTCCATGTCCCATAACAGAGATCTTACGGCCTTTATAAGTTCCCGTAAAACCTAACATTCCACGCACATTATTCACTTGGCGTACGTCTTGAAGGAATGTTTCTGCAATATATTTTGCGCGCAGCGGGTCGCCCGGCATCAATACGACGTCAGCGAAATCACCCATTTCTGCATTAATATGTGGAGTTGCCATTATTATTATTCCTATAGATCATTAAATTAAATGGTTTAGCGTAGGCGCCCGATAATCATTGTGATTGACGAGAATAGATATCTACGACAAATAACTAAAATAGAGTTAAATAATAAATGGAATAAGGCAAATCTCTGCCCTATTCCTTATCTTACTAATTATTAAAGCATTGATTTACCGTAATCCATTGGCGATAAATCAAAGTAATTTGCCACAGTTTGCCCAATATCAGCGAAAGTTTCACGATGGCCAAGTGAGCCTGGTTTAACTTTTGGTCCATAAATGAGAACAGGAATGTGTTCACGAGTATGGTCTGTACCATGCCAAGTTGGGTCACAACCGTGGTCAGCGGTTAAGATCAAAATATCATCTTCACCAACTAATTCCATCAGCTCTGGTAGACGACGGTCAAACAATTCTAATGCTGCTGCATAGCCCGGAACATCACGGCGGTGACCATAAGCTGAGTCGAAATCAACAAAGTTAGTAAAGACAATTGTTTTATCGCCTGCTTCTTTCATCTCTTTTACGGTGGCATCAAATAATGCATCAATACCCGTTGCTTTCACTTTTTTAGTGATACCAACATGCGCATAAATATCAGCAATTTTACCAATAGAAACGACTTCACCTTGTTTTTCTTCAACCAGCTTTTGTAGCATTGTCGGTGCTGGTGGCTCAACGGCTAGGTCATGACGATTTCCGGTACGTTCGAAATTACCCGCTTTATCGCCAATAAATGGACGCGCAATAACACGACCAATATTGTAGCCGCCGTCAGTCAACTCTTCACGAGCAATCTCACATAAAGCATACAGTTCATCTAAGCCATAAGTTTCTTCATGGCAAGCAATTTGGAATACTGAGTCAGCAGAAGTATAGAAAATAGGTTTACCTGTTTTCATGTGCTCTTCACCCAGTTGGTCCAAAATAACCGTACCAGATGAATGGCAATTACCTAAATAGCCCGGGATATTTGCGCGTTTAACAATTTTGTCGAGCAGTTCTTGTGGGAAACTATTTTCATGATTTTCAAAGTATCCCCAATCAAACAGAACGGGTACACCCGCAATTTCCCAGTGGCCAGATGGCGTATCTTTACCTGATGATAATTCGCTCGCATAAGCATACGCACCGATAATATCAGCATTATGGTCTAGCCCAACTGGGAATTTACCACAGGATTCCTCAGCCGCTTTACCAAGCCCAAGAGCAGTTAAATTTGGTAGATGAAGTGGACCTTTACGACCCACATTTGCTTTACCACTCGCACATGCTTCAGCAATGTGACCTAATGTATTTGCACCTTCGTCATTAAATTTATGCGCATCACCTGCTGCACCAATTCCGAAAGAGTCCAATACCATAATAAATGTACGTTTCATAATTTTTCTCCTGCGTCATAACCACGTTAAGGAAATGCCACTGATAAAACCTATTACGTCAATTATTCACTAATTTGACGATAAACCATTGGTGTCGCTGCTGCGGCTTTCTCACCAATAACCATTGCTTCGCGTACTTCTCGCGCAGCTTCTTCCCAAGCTTTTTCACTATTCGCATGAATAATAGCTAAAGGCGTTTGGCTATCAACAGATGTTCCTAATGCCGCAATACCGCTTAAACCAACACTATAATCAATATCATCTGTTGCTTTGCGACGACCACCACCGAGTGTCACTACAGACATGCCCAAAGCTCGGGTATCCATCGCGGTCACAATACCGGATTTTTCTGCATAAACGGCTTTGCTCAATACTGCTGTTGGTAAGTATTTGTCATAGTTTTCTACAAAATCACTTGGACCTTTTTGAGCCGCGACCATACGTCCAAAAATTTCTGCTGCTTGACCATTATCAAGCACCGCTTGTAATTTTCGACGAGCATCATCTCTATCTACAGCAAGCCCACCTGAAACTAACATTTCAGCACACAACGCCATCGTGACTTCAAATAAACGAGGATTTCGATACTCTCCGGTTAAAAACCGTACTGCTTCTCTGACTTCAACGGCATTACCTGCACTTGAGGCAAGCACTTCGTTCATATCTGTCAATAATGCCGTTGTTTTACAACCTGCGCCATTTGCCACTTTGACAATTGACTCAGCAAGTTGCTCTGATTTTTCATAAGTTGGCATAAATGCGCCAGAACCTACTTTGACATCCATCACTAAAGCATCTAAACCTTCAGCCAGCTTTTTACTTAAGATAGATGCTGTAATCAAAGGAATAGAATCAACGGTTGCGGTGATATCACGTGTTGCATAGAAGCGTTTATCGGCTGGTGCCAATGAATTGGTTTGACCAATGATTGCCACACCAACCTGACGAATAATGTCACGGAAACGCTCATCATTTGGAAAAATATCAAATCCAGGGATAGCTTCGAGTTTATCTAATGTGCCCCCCGTATGACCTAAACCTCGGCCAGAAATCATGGGGACATAACCGCCACATGCTGCCACCATTGGACCTAACATGAGTGATGTCACATCACCAACACCACCCGTTGAGTGCTTATCAACAAGAGGGCCATTGAGATTTAATGATTTCCAATTTAATACTGTACCAGAATCACGCATTGCTAAAGTCAATGCAACGCGTTCAGGCATTGTCATATCATTGAAATAGATCGTCATCGCCAAAGCGGCTATTTGACCTTCAGAGACTGCGTTATCGCGAACACCATTAATAAAGAAGCGGATCTCTTCTTCACTCAATGGCTTACCATCACGTTTTTTGCGGATTATTTCTTGCGCCAGAAACACGGTATGCTCCTCAATCCAAATAGATTTCGTGATACTCGTAATAACTTTTGTAACATGAGGCCTAGAAAATTTGACTAAGCCTCTATTTATTAGATAAATGCCGTATGACTTAAGTTATAACGAGTATAGATAACAGTTTGACAATACGCTTCTTAATAACTGCTATTTGATTTTTTTACATCAAAACCAAGTGTATTTAATAAGCTATTAAGCAAGCTTGATGCGCCGAAACGGAAATGACGCGCATCAACCCAACCATCACCTAAAATTCTATCTGCAAGTGCTAAATATTGAGCAGCTTCTTCAGCCGTACGAACGCCACCAGCAGGTTTAAAACCGACAGTTTTGGCAACATTCATATCATGAATCACCTGCATCATGATCTCAGCACTTTCAAGGGTTGCGTTAACAGGTACTTTACCTGTAGAGGTTTTAATAAAGTCTGCACCCGCTTTAATCGAAATTTCAGAAGCTTTACGAATAAGCGCAGGATCTTTTAGCTCGCCGACTTCGATAATCACTTTCAATAAAACATTGGCCTCTGAACAAGCTTCTTTGCAGGCTTTCACTAAGTCGAAACCAACTTGCTCATTGCCAGCCATCAGTGCACGATAAGGGAATACCACATCCACTTCATCAGCGCCGTAAGCAATCGCAGCTCGAGTTTCTGCTAAAGCAATTTCAATATCATCATTACCGTGTGGGAAATTGGTTACTGTTGCGATACGTACTTCAGGCGTACCCTGTTCACGTAATGCTTTACGAGCAATTGGAATAAAACGGGGATAAATACAAATAGCCGCAGTTTGACCCGCAGGACTTTTGGCTTGATGACATAATGCGATCACTTTTTCATCAGTATCATCGTCATTCAAGGTTGTTAAATCCATCAAATTCAATGCGCGTTGCGCAGCGGCAGTTAAATCAGTCATAAAACTCTCCAACGTTTGTGAATTCTGTTAGAACAACACGTTCTATGTTGGCGAGCGGGCTTGGTTCCTTAAAGATGCTCCTCGGCATAGACCGAGCGTAGCAGCTGAATTCCTTCTCACCGCACAATACCCTAGAGCACATTCACTCTGAGAACTAGCAGTCCATAGCAGCTTACTTAAACTTATTTGACCATGGAATTAGGCTATTTTATGTGTCTTGAGTCACATTAATAACCTGAACGTTACATCGTTAAATACATAATTGTGAATAACAGCACAATTATACCTTAATTCACCTCAGTTTTATTCTCTCAAATGGCTTTTTATCACCCTTTCTTAGTCCCAATTGAAGCATACAAAACTCTTGATAAAGCTTAGTTCAAAAAATTAGGCTCATGATAAAAAATAAAAGAAGATAACTGAGAGTCATTGTCGCGGGAGAGACTCGCCCTCCCGCTAAAAGATAGGCTTATATTACAGCGAGAGTTAAGAAGAAACCTGCAATTGTCGCACTCATTAAGTTAGAGAGCGTTCCGGCAAGGACAGCTTTCATTCCCAAACGTGCAACATCACTACGGCGATTTGGTGCCATTCCACCTAATCCACCTAATAGAATTGCAACAGATGAAAGGTTAGCAAAACCACACAATGCGAATGAAATAATTGCTTTAGAATGCTCAGAGAGGACTTGTTTACCTGCTGCAATCACTTCTGCATCTGGTTTCAGATATTCACCAAAATGCATATAGGCAACAAATTCGTTAACAACAATTTTTTGGCCGATAAAAGAACCTGCAATATTTGCTTCACTCCATGGCACACCAATCAAGTAAGCGATTGGAGAAAATACCCAACCTAAGATCAGTTCAAGAGAAAGCTCTGGGTAATCAAACCAACCACCAACGCCACTTAAAATACCATTCACCAATGCGATTAACGCAATGAAAGCAAGCAACATAGCGCCAACATTCAAGGCTAATTGCATACCCGATGCCGCGCCAGATGCTGCCGCATCAATAATGTTCGCAGGGCGCTCATCTTCAGCAACTAAATCTACTGCATTAGCATCATCACGACTTTTTTCTGTTTCAGGAACGAGTAACTTAGCAAATAACAATCCGCCCGGTGCAGCCATAAATGAGGCTGCGATGAGATATTCCATAGGAACACCTAATTGTGCATATCCTGCCAATACAGAACCTGCAACAGAGGCTAAGCCACCGCTCATGACAGCAAATAATTCAGAGTTTGTCATAGTCGCAATGTAAGGGCGAACAACTAAAGGCGCTTCAGTTTGACCAACAAAAATATTTGCTGTTGCAGATAATGATTCAGTTCTTGAAGTGCCGAGAAGTTTCTGCAAGCCGCCACCAAGCACTTTGATAACTAATTGCATGATACCGAGATAATACAGAACGGCTATCAAAGAAGAGAAAAAGACAATAATTGGCAGAACGCGCAGTGCAAAAACAAATCCGCCGCCGCCAAACAATTCAAACATTTTGTCAGAAACAAGGCCACCAAAGATGAAACTCATCCCATCTTGACCATAACTAATGACTTTAGAGACACCATCAGATATCGCTTGCAGCACACTACGGCCGGCTGGTACATAAAGAACTAAAGCACCTAAAGCGAGCTGAATGAGGAAAGCACCGCCCACTGTGCGAAGTTTAATTGCTCTGCGATTGCTGGAAAATAGCACGGCAATAGCAATTAGCACTGCCATCCCGACCAGACCCATAATGAGTTGCATGGAAGAATCCCTGTTCACTTAATTTTTAATGGATGTAAAAGGAAACGCGTTAGTTTCCTTGACTCTTTGTGCTGTAATTATACCGAGTCCTCATGAAGAACCCGCAATATTTGTCACAAATATATGGTACAGAAAGCAACAAAAATTCTTTTGTTGTGATGAATATCACAATAAATCACTATTTAAGACCAAATGCACAACTTGCACAGAGTATGGCGTGAATAGATAAATCTACTAAGAATATAAAAGAACACGCCAAAAAGGATAAAAACTTTAGATTTTAATTCTATTTCAAAGCGATAAATTAAATAGCGTTTGGCTATTTTTATACAGCTGATTTGCAATTTCATCAGGCGGTTCAGGCCGTAACTCACATAATGACTGAAAAATCGACTGTATACGTTCAGGTCGATTAGATTGGCCTTGAAAACCAGAAACAGGCATATCAGGTGCATCTGTTTCAAATACCAGCGAACTCAAGGGTAATTGCGACATTGTTTGCCGCGTTTTATTGGCGCGTTCATAGGTAATTGTTCCACCAACACCAATAAAATAACCCAATTTAATAAAAGCTTGAGCTTGGACCAAACTCCCAGCAAACCCATGAACAACGCCACAAGCAGGAACAGGATGTCGGCGCAGTAATACAGCAAGTTGGTCATGACTTTTACGTGAATGTAAAATAACGGGCAGATCAAATTGTTTTGCCAATTTTAGCTGCTCACTTAACACTTTTTGCTGTAATTCAAACAGCGGTTCTTGCATATAAAGATCAAGACCTATTTCACCAACAGCCACACATTTAGCATTTTTTTGTTGTAAGTAATCACGTAATTGTTCAATTTGATCAACTTGGAATTGGGACAAATAAAGAGGATGAAACCCCATTGCTGCATACAATTGAGGATATTGTTGAGATAGCTGCCAAACACGACCAAAATTATCCGCTCCGACTGTCGGAATAATAATTTTCGAAACACCCGCTTGTTCCGCTAACAAAAGACTTTGTTCAATTGACTCAATAAAAGGCGGAAAATCAAAGTGGCAATGCGTATCAATAAACGTATTCATCTATCGCAAATTATCTCTATTGTTTTTTATCATAAATATTTTACAGCAAAATAAGTATCCTAAATAAATAATAGGCTATTTATCATGATTACTCACCTTTTTAGCCTGTTCTTCATTGGCAACTAATACCGAATTAGCAATAAAGGATTGGGCTGTATCTGCCATTTTCCGCGCTTTATGCTGAGCAATAAGTTCAAGATCATCACTTGCATCAGAAATTGCTTGAGCATAATCATTTTCGATTTGAATCTCTTCATTAGGCGAATTATCAAAACTAGAATACCTAAATGGTATATCTGCCATTGAGAAACAATGACCTAATGCTGCGAGAAAATAGCGGCCACAACGTCTGCCAGTATGATAATCATAGTTTAATGCAGATAATTTGCTTCCCAAAGCACTACTTTTCAGTGGTGAAGGTGGATATATTTCAAATATTTGCAAATCTTCAGGTGGGTTTTCAATAAACTCCTGAGTACGATGATAACTCTTTAAATAAACTTTCAGCATAGTCGCCATGCGTTGTAAGCTATTTTTATCGCCTTCTAACCACCGCGTCATTCTCTTCACCCATTCAGGTGTAAAATACATTTGAGAAGGAACGGTACGAATAACAACAATCGTATCAGCACCACGGCGATAAGCTTCTTCAACTGGCACTGCTGCGCTAATTCCGCCATCGTGATATAGCTTGCCATCAAACTCAACGCCATTACGATAAAACCCAGGGATTGCACTGGATGCTCTGATAATATCTAGCCAAGTATCCGCTTCTGGCTGTAAAAACTCAGCAATAAAGTCATGACTGCGGCTGGCTCCCATGAGAAACTCACGTCCAGCCTTAATTAATTCCATTCCTGATTCAATCTGTAGTGGCAGCTCTTTTGCGGTAATCGCCACTAACCAATCTAAATCAATTAAATGTCCACCGCGAATAAAACGTAGTGGATTAAAAAATAAGGAATTTGTTGTATAACGTGTGATCACACGCCGAGCATAGCCATGTTGCCCACAAATATAAGCTGAAAGGTTCTGTGCTCCCGCAGAAGTACCAATCATGATGTCAAAAGGATTAAAGCCCGTTTTGAGGAACTCATCCAATACACCCGCAGTAAAAATACCACGTTGCCCTCCACCTTCGCAGATAAGAGCCGTTTTGCCTTTATTGATCTCATCAAAAAAAGCCAATGGTTCAATACTCCCGAGTGTCACTGATACACGTTTTCCCATTATTTGTCTCCGGACAAAATAAGTGGCGACCTCTTCCTTGTATATGAAGCCTTGCTGTTTATAAAAACCAATATATCGGTTTTAAATACAACAACAATAAATTAAGTGGCGAAATATAAGCTATTGATTCATCGCTAAGATAGGAGGATGCAGAAAACAAAAACTGAACTTCTTATCAAAGTTCAGTTTAAGAATATAAAGCGATTAATTTCAGGAATATGCTCCATTGTCATAACAGAGCGCAACAATAATTAATTCGCCACGACTAATCCATTTTGAACTGATTTCACACCATTAATAAGTGAAGCAACTTCAGCCGCTTTATTCGCTTGGCTATCTGATTTCACAAAACCAGATAAATAAACAACGCCTTGAACTGTCTTCACTGAAATGGAATTGCTATCGATACCACTTGTAGTCAATAGCTTACTTTTTACTTGCGCAGTGATAGATGAATCAGTGATATATTTATCTGTACTTTCTACACCACTAGAAATGGCTTCGCCGGTATCTTTACCAGCAATATCAATCGTTTTTCCTGCGCTATCCCACGTTTCGGTTGCTTGCTGTTTTAAGGGTGAATTTGAAGAACCACAAGCAAATAGAGCACTGCTCAACCCAATAACGATTAAAGAACGTAAAAATAGGGTATTTCTCATTGGCGACTTCCTTCTCTCTTCTTTGGGTATCAATTAATCACTATAGACTATGAGAAAAGCGTCACTAAATAAAGTGGCAAAGGGACAATGGAAGATCAATCTGCAATCTTTAGACAAAAAAGCAGAATAACATTCAAAAATAGAATATTACTTTAGAATAACCCACTACAAAAAACAGCCCTCTGTAGTGGGTTATGCAGCTAAGTGAGATTAGTGCTCACGCGTTTTACGGAATTCTACTTCTGGATAACGTTCACTGGTCAAATTAAGATTAACCATTGTTGGTGCAATATAAGAAAGATTATCGCCACCATCTAGTGCCAGATTTTGCTCATTCTTACGCTTAAACTCTTCAAATTTTTTCGCATCATTACACTCCACCCAACGAGCTGTTGATACGTTAACTGCTTCATAAATAGCTTCTACGTTATATTCACTCTTCAAACGAGAAACAACCACATCAAACTGAAGCACACCCACAGCACCAACAATCAAATCATTGTTGGATAATGGACGGAATACTTGCACAGCACCTTCTTCAGATAGCTGAACTAATCCTTTGAGAAGTTGTTTTTGCTTCAGGGGATCACGCAAGCGAATACGACGGAATAATTCAGGCGCAAAGTTAGGAATACCTGTAAATTTCAGATCTTCACCTTGTGTAAAGGTATCACCAATTTGGATAGTTCCGTGATTATGCAAACCAATAATGTCACCAGCGTAAGCATTTTCAACATGTGAACGGTCACCCGCCATAAAGGTTAAGGCATCCGAAATTACCACATCTTTCTTAGTGCGAACTTGGCGCAGTTTCATCCCTTTTTCAAACGTTCCCGATACAATGCGCATAAATGCAACGCGGTCGCGATGTTTAGGGTCCATATTTGCTTGAATTTTAAATACAAATCCGCTGAATTTTTCTTCAGTTGCTTCAACCATGCGAACATCTGTTTTACGTGGTTGCGGCGCTGGTGCCCACTGGACTAGCCCATCAAGCATGTGGTCAACACCAAAGTTACCTAATGCAGTACCAAAAAATACAGGCGTTAATTCACCCGCGAGAAATGCTTCATGATCAAATTCATGAGAAGCACCTTGTACCAATTCCAATTCATCACGTAATTGAGCAGCAAGATCATCACCCACTGCGGCATCCAATTCAGGGTTGTCTAACCCTTTAATAATACGAACTTCTTGAATGGTATGGCCTTGACCTGTTTGGTATAAAATAGTTTCATCGCGTAATAAATGATATACGCCTTTAAATAATTTACCGCATCCGATAGGCCAAGTAATTGGGCAACATGCGATTTTTAATTCATTTTCAACTTCATCCATCAATTCCATTGGATCACGAATATCTCGGTCGAGTTTATTCATAAAAGTAAGAATTGGTGTATCACGTAAACGCGTAACTTCCATGAGTTTACGTGTTCTATCCTCAACCCCTTTACCGGAGTCAATAACCATCAAGCAGCAGTCTACTGCGGTTAAAGTACGATAAGTATCTTCAGAGAAATCTTCATGTCCTGGCGTATCAAGAAGGTTAACCAAACAATCATGATAAGGAAATTGCATTACGGAGGTGGTAATTGAAATACCACGTTGCTTTTCCATTTCCATCCAGTCTGATTTAGCGTGCTGATTTGAACCACGCCCTTTTACTGTTCCGGCACGTTGAATTGCTTGTCCGAAAAGTAATACTTTTTCAGTGATGGTTGTTTTACCCGCATCTGGGTGAGAGATAATTGCAAACGTTCTGCGCGTACTGACTTCATGTAAAAAATTCTGATCTGCCATTTAATCGTTCTTTTTTCGTTTAGATACAGATTGTTTTATGCATTGGAAGAGATAATCATCAGCTCTTCGCTTAGCAAATCTGTCATTGTTAATCATAATTGGCGGCTATTTTCGCTGATCTTGCCCTGATAAACAATCAATGGTTAGTTAATTCATCACCATTTACACTCAGCGGTTACGAATACTCTGTTGCTGTCGTTTACGATCTCTGTTTTTTTAGCTCATGAGCAGCCGCAGCTAAGTCACAAATTCCTTCGCGACTAAAAATCGATGATATCTTGTCGAACTACACCAATAATGGTGCAGTTGCTGTTAATAAGTATTGGGAGTTCAAAGGTTTTAGGTACTTTTTTTCATCGTTAATGACCAGCAGCTTAAAGGTGACTTCCTTGGAATCATCTAGTGGCGCAACAATCAACAAACCTGATGAGTAAGGTAACTGACATCAACAATGATTACCGCTTGGATTTTCCATGCTGTCACCTTTTACACGAATAACGAAACAACCCTCATACACTTCATGCTACGCCTCAGTATTTTCACAGGCAAATACCTCGACTATTATAGCCTAATCATCGGCCTTAACCCAGTTAATGAGAGGAATTCTTCCTTTAATATCAGGCCTGACTTATACATTACCCCAAGTCAATCTCATCATCACCTTTAGCAAACCAATGGGCATTCACGCGAAGTTCCTCCGCAACCTCTATGGTGTAACTAAATCTAGCCGATTTACCAGAGAAGATCTGACTGGTCGACTGCTGTTTAATACCAATGCAACGAGCCAACTCAGACTGAATCATCGCAGCAATCTGTAAGGTATGGTTTAGTCATTCGGATAAATTTTTCATAAGCCCGTATTCTACAAATAGCCACCTGTTATATGGTGGTTTGCTCTAGACCTTTATACCAAGAACATCTTTCAGCTTTTCTAGTGCTTGTTTATGTTTTTCATTCGACATTTTTGTCAAATTGATTTGTTTCCATCTGATGGATGGAAGCTTATCGACTCCATTCAAGCCGAGTAGAGACCAGTCTGGCTCTCGATTTTTAAACGTTAGCAAAAAAGTCTTTTCAATATCGGTCAGTCCATGATGAATAAGAACTACTAGGCGCTCTCTCACCGCTTCCAGCTCCGCTAAAGGGATATCCGTCTCTGCCATGTTGGTAAATTCACCTTCATAGATGGCAGTAATATCCTTTAATTGCGGGTTGAGCAATTCTGCCATTGGCCGATTATGGCTTAATAAATAGACAAGTAAGGCTTTACGAATTTTATCCGTTAGGCCTTCATTCTCTAAAAGCCACTTAACATCAAATAAGTCTCTTGGATGCTGTCTATCCAATGCTGCACATATCTTACCAGCATAAAGATCAGCTAAATCAACAACAGGTATTTCAACATAACCGAATTCATCTTCTACGGCAGCGCAAACCTCCATCAACTTTGGTTCATAAACAGTACCATGCAGTACAGGCGATAACTCTACCTTGATTTGTACACCGCTTCGAGAAACGATCAATCTCAGAGCGTCACTTTTTGAGCGATAAGCTTCTGTTAGCTCGACGTCTTTAAACGCTGTTTTCAAATCCGCACTAATAGCATCAAGTGCATCACAGATTTCTTCCAAAGCATCATCACGGCTCTTCATAGGTAGATACACCAAATCAATATCGACCGATAAGCGAGGAAAGTCTCTAACAAATAAATTGATTGCTGTGCCACCTTTGAGTGCAAAGCATTTTTGTTTGGCAACAAAAGGTAACACCTGTATCAAAAGCTGTACTTGTTTGTAATAAATACTATTTCTATCCATCGCTGAAACTATCCTTTACTTGTCAACGCCATATGTTTAGGTACTGTTATTAGATACTCCGTATCCAACTTTCCACCTTTAGCAACAACACGTTTACCTGAACCTAAATCGTAATTTTCTACATTTAGCTTATCAAACCAAGGATAAGCTTGACGCTTTGCAAGCCAAAAGAATAAGCGTTTGACTTTTACGCTTTTACACGCTTTTAAAAGAGTATCAAGCTTTCTTGGAGATAAGTTCACCAACCCTTGCATTAATTCATCGGCATGTTCAAATGACACACTTTCAGGCAAGTCCACCAACACTTCCAATATGGCTTTTTCCGAACATGAAAAATACACAGGTGGCAATTGTTCTTCCCATTCATACTCTTTAACGAACGCTCTATCTTTGGATAAGCTATCAGGCCAAAGTTTACTTGTACTATGTCCCTCGAACTTAATTGGCAATGACAGTCTCGCAAGCCAGGAAGGAAGCTTTCTCGTTGCATATAAATGAATATGAGGTGTACTTCCTAACGACAAATATTGCGACAAACCCGATATTGAGAGCGCTGACAACCCACCGACCACAACAGGTGGAAGTTGTTCATCTACACTTTTATCCATCATACGCTGCATAGAAGCGACTACCCCTTCCCAAGTAACTGTTCGAGAATACTGGCTGTAAACACCTGTAGCTAGTAGCAATAACGTATCGGTTTTGACAGCATTATCTAACGAATGAACACTCAAACCCTGCTCTACAAGCCATTTCTTTGTAGCTAACATGCCATAAGGTAAAAGAGTTTTAAGAGGCTGCTTATAAGACTCTTTCACCATTTCATGCTGAAAATGACTAACCATTTCTAAACACCAAACCCTTTATCTAGTTTATCTCTTTATCATTTCACGGCGAAAATCGCCGTGAAATATAGTCTTAGTAAACTATCACAATAAAGGACGGTTTACCGAAACAAAAAAGTTATACTTAGTTCAGTCTGGTACACAAGAAAGAATGCAGAGTTCTCTCTGGCTCAAGCCTTTACGTATTCGCGTTTCTCGAAGGCTTCCTAGTATCTGGTCTATTACGTAGTTCATACTTGATATCCTTCTATATATCATTGCACCAAAATTATATATAAAAACATATCGCACTCACCTTATAAACTAATCAAGTGATATCACTCATTGAAAATATCTTGTTTTGTGTACGGGTTTTTCCGATAAGTACGAAAAATGATAATTTGGAATGGTTTTAATTTTGGATAGGATTATTCAATTTCGCTGCATGGTGATGAAATACATCATTAAAAATAAAAACCGTGATAATAATTACCACAGTTTTTATCTTTAAATATGTATTGATTATCAATCTTTAAATAATGTTAATGCAAAAATAAGCGCATCTTCGCGGCCTTGCTTTGTTGGGTAATAATCTTTACGAACCGTAACTTGATGAAAACCCAAACTATCATACAGCTTTAATGCTGGGGCATTAGATTCTCGAACTTCAAGCCATAATGTTAAAATGCCTTTATCAACTAAATCATTGATAAGCTGTTCCATTAACTGGCGCCCGTATCCTTTTCCTTGATAATCTGGATGTACCGCAATATTAAACAAGGTTGCCTCATCAAGTACACATTGTGTTATTGCAAAGCCAACAATCTGATTATCTGATGAAATTTTAATATTATGGTATTTTTCACCCTGATTGCCATAAAAAACACGCTCAGTCCAAGGAAAATCATGACTTAGCTTCTCAATTAAGAAGGCTGTTGCGAGATCAGACTGCTTTAGTGCTGAAATTTTCGTCATTTTGATAGATCTGCTTCCATAGTGCCCGTTTAGCGCTATTGCTCATTGCTAGCTCAGCTAACACAGGAGAAATAAAAGTACTTTTTAGGGTTTCCGGCTGAAATTCTGTGCCTAATACCCAACAATTTATAGTTATTGGTGTCGGAAGCATACTTAGCTGTTCCGAATTAATACAAACAACCTCTGCAGGATCAATGCTCATTGCAAGAAAAATATCTTTTAACAGATGGCTGTTTAAATCCATATTATCATCCGAAATGATAATAAGTTTAGTCGAATCCGGAATTCTTATACCACGCTCACCACGTAATGCAGCAGGATTTCTCACAACCCATTGAGTGATACCCATTTGATTTAAAAGCCTATCCCGTCGAGCCATTTGTTTGCTTCCAGTCTCTAATTAACTATCACATCTTATCAAAGGGGGTTAACAGCGCCAACATAGCAATGCTATTTCGCTATTTTCTGATAAAGTATCCATCATTATCATCGCATTGCATCTAAAGGCAAAAAATAGCCATTAAATCTGCAATCTGACAAACAATAATCAGTACTTTTATTTTTCAGTATAAAAAACAGGACACACCATGTCATTATTAACTCCAGCCAGCGAAGTGATTCAGCGCCATCTCGAACATTTTACAGATCGCCATGTTATTTTAGCTGGTGATATTCAGGATGAGCTAGGTAGCATTCTAGATGCTGCTAGTGTGCGTGTTCTCACAAACCAATATCATCGTTGGCAAAACTTGCATCCTCTTATGGGAGATAACGTCAACTTCAGTGCCACTGTTCCCGCTGATTTTATGAGTGATTGTGACACATTAATTTATTATTGGCCTAAAAACAAACAAGAAGCCTGCTTCCAGCTGGATGACCTGTGTACTTATTTAAAAGCAGGTAGCCAGATTTTCATTGTAGGTGAAAATCGCAGTGGCGTGAAAAGTGCTGAAGCGATAATGGAAGGGATTGCCACCTTACAGAAAATTGACTCTGCAAGACGCTGTGGACTTTATTATGGCGAATTAGAGCAACCTACCACTTTTGATATTGCTCGCTGGTGGCGCCGTTATGAAGAAGAAGATGTCCAAATTCACGCATTGCCAGGTGTATTTAGTCACAATGAGTTAGATATTGGCAGCAATTTGTTATTGGCAACGTTAAATGAACCAATGAAAGGCAAAGTGCTTGATCTCGCTTGCGGAAAT
This sequence comes from Providencia sneebia DSM 19967, assembly GCF_000314895.2. Taxonomy (GTDB): domain Bacteria; phylum Pseudomonadota; class Gammaproteobacteria; order Enterobacterales; family Enterobacteriaceae; genus Providencia; species Providencia sneebia. The sequence continues at coordinate 3,690,485 of NZ_CM001773.1, forward strand.
GGTGTTATTGCGACTGTTGTGGGTAAACGTAATCCAGATGTGACTTTGACGCTCAGTGATGTCAGTGCTTCGGCTATTGCCAGCGCAACGGCAACACTTGAAGCAAATCAGCTGACAGGTAAAGTGATTGCTAGCGATGCCTATTCAAATATTGATGAGCAATTTGACTGGATAATATCCAATCCACCATTCCATGATGGCTTGAACACGAGCTACAATGCCGTTGAAAATATGATTTATCAAGCACCTAAGTACCTAAAAAAAGGTGGACGTTTGCGTATCGTGGCAAATGCTTTCCTACCTTATCCTGATATGTTGGATAAAGCATTTGGTGGCCATACCGTATTAGCGAAAACAGGGAAATTTAAAGTCTACGAAGCAACTAAGCGTTAATGAGCTAACTTATTGCGTTTATCTTATATGCGGTCAGGTTATTGTAACTGACCGCAATTATTAGTAGTAATAAGAATTAAGTTCTCAAGGGTGATGCTGTAATACAAAAGCAGCTAAACTGCATAGCAATGTAATAATGGCAGGCACAATTAATAAGCGCCTTGAGCCTCGGTTAAACAACATGGCTATCGTTGTTAACATTGCCACGATGATAGCAATTTTTACATTATCAATGCCCATGTTGCTAAGTAGATAAATCACACTCAAGAAAATAACGGCAAATACGCTCCACAATCCTGTGATAATCCGACGTTCCTGAGTGTTCTTTGATACGCTAATTGGCATAACCACCTCGACAACGCAAATGATAATTATTATCAATAATATCTTTTTTTTAGCAAAAAACAATATTATTTTGCTATATAAAATTAATATGAAAATAATTTAAAATTTATACGAATATCGAGGCCTATAAGCTCTTCTCACTGTATTAGTCAGTATGTTAACGTCGCTATTTACACATCAAATAGATAAATAAAATGGATGTCCTCAGGTTCTAAGGCGAATAATTCAGGATCCGGCTTTTCAATCAACTGACATCCCATATATTGATAAAAATGAACTGTATTTTCTGAAGGTGTTGCAGAGACATATAACCCTTTAGCACCTTTCTTTTTTGCTAGTTCAACGCATTCGTGAAAGAGCATACCACCAAGCTTTTCACCACGATAACGGTGACTGACATGTAAAAATGATAACTGTAGTAAATCGCTATTTTCACCACGCCAAATGTTATCTAAGCCTGCTGCAGCAATCAGTTTATCATTATCAAAAACACCAATAAAAATAGCGCCATTATCGTAACTTTCTAAAAGATGTGGCGTATAAGCTTCAGGTTCACCTTCCGGCCAACCTTTCATATCAAATCGTTGTGCAGATAACACCAATTGTCCATTTTGGTGAAGGTACAAATTTTCTATTAATTCTGTTCTATCAATTGACCAAACGGAAGTCATTTCATCCCGTTGTAACTCACGTATTTTTCTCATTTTCTAAACTCTGTAATTCTTTTCGACTTTCAGCAACGCCTTCAAGTGCATGATAAGCAACCGCGCAAAAGAGCGAATTTAATCGTTTCATATCGCCTAATAAGCTCACATGCAAATTACTGGTTTCTAAGCTCAACATATTATTTTCATGCAGGCGTTCAACATGCGCATAAGCAAAACGTTGATTTATCAATCTGAAACGATGCTTTGCGCGGCGTAAACGTTTAGCATTATCAATATCTTTTGATACAAACACTGACATAGCTAAATTTAAATTTGCTTGCAAGCGACTAAGTAAGGCATGCAGCTCCTTATAACCTTCTTCTGAAAAGGAAGCTTGATGATTCAGCGTTTTCTTCACTAATTCAGATGTCATACGGTGAATGATGGTAGATGATTGCTGTAAATTAAACGCGGTATCAATAATTTCAGCCCAACGTCTTGAATCTTCTTCACTGAGTTCACTTTGTTGTAACTGCGCAAGATAGAGTTTAATACTGCTATGCAGCATATCGACCTCTTCTTCTAAGCGATTAACTTCTCTTTTTTGCTCTTTATTGCCATCAAGTACCTCATTAAATCGTTGTAGCATCGACTCAAGTACATCCCCCATGCGCAATGTTTCCCTTACGGCATTGGCAATAGCCAGTGAAGGGGTTTCTAAAGCACTTTTATCTAAATAACGTGGGGCAATCTCATTGTCTGAAGGCGGTGCTATTGGGCATAATTTATTACACAATTTAGCCATTGCACCAACAAATGGAAGCATTAATAAGCAACGAATTAAGTTATAAAATACATGGAAATAGATGACGACTTCCGACTTCTTAAAGCCATATTCGCCGATCCATAACGCCAAAGGCTTGACCCACGGCAACACAACAATGCAGCCAATTAACTTAAACAGTAAGCTACCTAAAACAACTTGGCGAGCAATCTCACTCTGTCCTCGGCTACTCATCATCGCCAATAAACCACTACCAATATTAGCGCCAATCACAATGCTTAAACTGATATAGAGAGGAACTAATCCAGCAGCACTCAGTGTTGCCGTTAACAACACAGCAGCAAGGCTGGAGTAACTGATCATAGCGAAAATCGCCCCAACCAGCATAGCCAATATCACATCACCACTTAAAGACGTAAAAATAGCCTTAACAGCATCCGCTTGTGTGATAGGTTCAGCAGAAGCGACTATCAATTGCAATGCTAATAATATTAACCCTAAGCCGATTCCCACTCGGCCAATTTGACCTGACCTATTTTTTTCTGACTCAGAAAAAAAGTGACCCCTAACAAGATCAACAAAGGTGAAAGCCAAGATAAATCGAAGGTCAACACACGCGCCATTAGCGCAGTACCAACATCCGCACCTAGCATGATCACCATTGCAGGAGTAAGTGAAATCAGCCCTTGAGAAACAAAAGAGATCACCAGTAATGCCGTAGCATTACTGCTTTGCACTAGCGCCGTCACTCCAACGCCAGATAGAAATGCGCTAAATTTTTGGTTAACGCTTTTTCCTAAAATACGTCGAAGATCTGCGCCAAAAACTCGCATTATCCCAGTGCGGACAATATGTGTTCCCCACACCAGCAATGCAACAGAGGATAAAAGATGTAGAAGTTCTAGCATTGAAATCCTATATAGTGAAATTGGCGATATTAATCGAAAAAATTTGTAGGCGCTTCATCAGAAAAGAACGTCATATTCTTTTCTATCTCCGCTTATTTTGGGTCATGCCAAAAATTGGCAGATTGCAGATTAAAGATAACTCAAAGTTATACCTAATGACTTATCATACATTATTCGTATTATTTTTCAAAAAGTTAACTCTAATTGCAGATATTGGCGGTGACATTTGATGAAAAATACAAACAAAAAATCCTCTGCAACATCCTATTGCAGAGGATTTAAATTACAGGGTTGGTTTTATTATTTCAATTGCATAGCATCGCGCATTGTAAAAAATAAATCTGTTTGGTCGGTTAATCCCATCACGTTTGCAGCATGTGGGCCATAGGCTGCAACGCGTAATTGTGCCCCCGTGTGCTCTTGTGAATCGTCTTCTGAGTTACCATAATTCACCACCATAACCGAACCATCTTTTGTGATTAAAGCTTGTGTTAAGCCTGGTGATTTAGCATCTTCTGGAATAATTTGGCTAGAATGAGAATGGTCAGCAGTGACAATAATTAATGTATCACCATGTTTTTTAGCAAACTCTAAGCCAACTTGTACAGCTTCATCTAAAGCGACAGTTTCACCAATTTGCCCACACGGGTTCGCATTGTGATCTTGCTTATCAATTGAAGCGCTTTCTACTTGTAAGAAAAAGCCATTTGGATTTGTTTCTAACAAATCTATCGCTTTTTGTGTCATTTGCGCCAATGTTGGGGCATTAGGATCAAGTTTAGAATTTGGTTTGCACTCTAAAGGTTGATTTTCAAGATTGCTATGATAGCTCGCTTTTGGTCCTTCCCATGCTACAGCCATATTTCCGTCATGAAATAAGCCCAATACCGGTTTATCTTGATTAGCTTCAGTTACCACATCTAATGATTTAGCATCACGTACAATATGATATCCGCGTTCTTTTGCCTGTTCTTCAAGCGTTTTGCCTTTATAATCACCAGCCTTTGCGACTTGATTGAAGCTTTTAGCACCGCCACCTAAAGTGACATCAGCACGCGTCACTAATAATTGTTCTGATATTGAACCTCTACCACCATTTTCTAGCGCATTTGTTGCACATTTTTCTGACGTTTCTTCAGGACCATAACATTTACGTCCTGTCACATGCGAGAATTGTGCCGCTGGCGTAGCATCTTGAATTTCAGACGTGGTCACGTTACCCGTAGCTTTACCATTACGTTTAGCAATTTCAAGTAATGTTTCATGATCTTTACCAAAAACGTCTACACCAAGTGCACCATTATATGTTTTCACACCAGAAGACCAAGCCGTCGCGGATGCCGCAGAATCAGTGACATAATCAGGTTTTTGGGTCTTTTTATTTAATGCATAGTGTGTGTATTGGCCTGTAACAGGTAAAGCATCAATTCCTTTAAAAAAGCCACCAGCACCTTCCGCATAATTACGTGCAACCGTAATCTCAGAGTCGCCCATTCCATCGCCAATAAATAGGATCACATTTTTTGCTTTATCGTTATGTAAAGCCGCTTTCATAATATCTGTTTGTTCTTGAGCTAAACGGCGAGCACCACCAAATTGGGTAATATCACCTTGGGCTGCTCTATTTTGTGAAACAGCGTCATTTGGTTGGGCTGCATAAACTGGAATAGCGCTCCCCATTAGAATAGTGGTGATTGCAACAGCTAAAAGGGATTTCATACGATAACCTGTCATAAACCTGTTCCTTGCCAATATAATTAGATGGAATATTAATTTATTATCAAATAATGAAGGTCATACTAATTTAGATATATGACAACCCGATGACATTTTCATGGCGATAAAAAGACAGTATTTTTAAGCGAAGGATGAAGGATGAAGGATGAAGGATGAAGGATGATAAAGAAGAAAAATGGGAAATAAAAAATGTTACACCTTAAAACAGGTATTAATGTAATACCTATTTTGAGGTGTTCGAATTTAGTTACTGATTTATTTTAGATATAGAGGAAAAATATCGTGTGCCATCATATAAAGCCTCACACCATGACACGTAATCATGTCCACTCGGTAATTCATTTGTTTGAACGGAATAACCTTTATGTTGCAGCACATCCATCAACCGATAATGATTTTGGATAATCCCGCCCGAGCTACCATTGCGCTCAAATAAGCCCGCTTCAAGATAAAAACGTAAAGGCTTTTTCGCTAATAATTCAGCTTCACGAGTTAGCCATTCCGGATCTTTACCTTTTGGCGACCACCAGTAAGATCCTGACATACTGATCACATTCCCAAATAACTCCGGATGCGCTAACGCATTCCATGTTGCCCCAAGCCCACCAAAACTAGAACCCGCAATAGTAGTCGATTTAGCCGGGGCTTGAATACCTTTAGCCGCTAATATTGGCATCAACTCTTGTGCAAGCATTTGAGGAAATTCAGTATTAGGAGGTAATTCATTACCTCTGCGTTCAGAACTAATGCTATCGAGAAATACCACATTCATTGGTGGTATTAGCCCTTCTGATATCCATTTATCAAAAAAATCAGCCATTTTATAGGTATGCAAATACGTTTGCCCATCTAAAAGCACTAAGACCGCAGGTTCTGTCATAATCACTGCAGGATGATAAATAGTAATTTGCCGTTCATTTCCCAATATTTGACTGTGAAAAGGAAAAGACTCTAACTGGCCTTTTCTATGATAATTGGCTATCTCAGCAAAATGGCATTGACGTTTTTCTGGCGCTAAAGACAACAAAGAAAAACGATTATAGGGGTCAACAAAAAAGGAGGGTACAGCATGCTGATTCAAGGGATCTGCTTGTGCAGTAGCAAGGATTGCTCGACGTTGAGCAAAACCCCCTTCGGGAACTTTTGGGATATCAGGCGCTATTTTATATTGTGATAGGGCATCATCTGGAACAATAAAAGTTCTGTACCAAATATCGCTATTCGGTATATGGGCTAAAGGCTCATGATTACCTGAAGGCGCACCTAAGATGTAGGCATTTGATTTCGCTCCACGCCATAAAAAAGTGATTTTTTTCTGCCCTTTTTTAAAATCTTCAACTAACGGCGTTCCTTGTTTTTTTACCTCTAACCAAAACTCATCCGAAGTTTCTTCCGCTTGGTATTTATCAAGCAACGCCTGTAATTTAGGGCTATCAATTTTATGTTCAGCTTCAATTTCTAATGGTTGATAATCTATTATATTAAATTTAATCTGCCATGGCTGATCAGGTTGACCTTTCAAATCAAGGTAATATTGATTATGAGCAGAAACAGTATAAAGCGCAGTGTGTGGCTCTTTCACTGGTGCACTTTGTAATAATGTGCGTAATGCTTTGCCATCCTTATCAGCTAATATCACATCAGAAATACCCTCATTATCCTGACGAATATAAGAGTCATTTGATATTTGAATGAGTAAACAACTATTCCCTTCGCTATTATGAATACCATTAATATTAGGGGATAATTCATCTAAATGAATACAGTTAGATGCTGTTGCTACTGCCGCCGAAGAAAAGAAAATACAGCCAATTAGCGGTAAAGATTTCACATCAATTCCCATTGATAGATAAATAATAATAAGATTACTACCAAATTAATAATTAAAACTCAACAGAATCAATAATATTTAACTTATCTTTATATCTATATTTTTATCTAATCAAATAAATACTAATATGTTTATGCATAAATTGATGGATCAGCTGTAATGCGCTCAGTAAACGGTGTCTTTGCTCAACCGTTAATCGCAAATAACGACGAGTGGCGGGAATTCTGCTAACCATTTCTGATGCAGTAAAAGGCTCAATATCACATCGCCAAATTCCATTTTCAATTTTCATATGACAATAATTAAAATCTAGCTCCTCAAAAGTCTGTTTTATAATAGGATAATTATCCAGTATTTTAATTAATGATTTTCCATCAAGCTCTTTCGATACAAAATGCACCTGTTTTTTACGAAAATTTCCCCGTGTTTTTACTTTAATGTGTGCATAAAGATGATGTGAACAATGTCCTTGAATTGAAAAACAGCTTGAAGAAATAAAAGCAAGAAAAAGTGTTTTAACTTGCTCTGTAACTTGGACAGTTAAATCAGTTTGTAGGTGAACGAGGAGCTCACCAGGAGCCCCCCATTCACACACGTAAGGGGAAAGATCACGCTCTAATTTATTTAATGTCAGACCTAATTGATAACCTGTGGGCAAACGTTTTTTAGTCAAACGCTGCCAAAGGGTATTTTTAGGCGAGATTACGTAATGGCTCAATTTCGACCTCCACATATTCTTCTTTATCAAATGTGCTTGATAATACCTGCTCAACGGGAACGGGCTTAAATGGATTCACTTTTTGTACAAATACAGTCCAAACTAAAGCGTAACTAGCCGTTAAACCAAGCATAATGGCAAATGGAACATAAACATCAGATTTGTTCATGCCAGCAGGCGTAATATAAACAATAGCTAAAATAATCCCCACACTCGAAATAATTTGTGGAATTGGGAAAAATGGAGAACGATAAGCGCGATGTAAATCAGGACGGCGAATACGTAACAAAATAACTGATATCGTGACTAAAAGGTAAGCGGTTCCCCATGAACATACCGCAGCCAAAACAAGTGGAATGATCCGATCCAAATCACCTTGGATCGCAAAGGTGTGTAAACAAGGGATCATCACGGCAACTAAAATACCAAATATTGGCGTTTTAAAACGTGGATGTAAGTAAGCAAAAATACGCGGCAATGCCCCATCTAATGCCATGCCATATAAAATTCTTGGTACTGCTGCCATCAATGTATTAATCGTGGCACCACCAGCAAACAGTAGAGCAAAACCAATCCAGTATTTACCAAAATCACCAAAAATTTGTCCAGCAAAAGCGGGAATTGCCATTGGCGTTTCCAATAAGCTTACATTATGTGTCGGGTCAACAATCACATTTTCAACTTGGTGAGTCATCGCAGCGCCAAATAAGAACATGCAGAATGCCACGCCACATAAGCCTGTTGCCATTGCTCTAGGAATAACTTTTGCCGAATTTTTTATTTCAGGCGCCATCGGAGTCACTAGTTCACAACCCACAAACATAAACATTGCCATTCCAACAAAGCTTAAGACAACTGTAGGATCAGAGATATTTAATTCAAGACCAAACCAACCTTCCGCAGGTGCATGAAAAGGCATCATTAAGCCTGCTATGCTGAAAATAACTAATGTTGTCCAAATGGTAAAAGTCAGAACAACTTCAACTTTACTGAAAGCTTCAATACCAAATGCATTTAACACTCCAAAAAGGATCACCAATCCAACACCCACCATCCAAGATGTGTTACTTGTTTCCATAACAGTATTGAGGCTTTCAAAATTCACGAGCGCCATAATACCTGAAAGTATAGTTTCAGCTGTTCCAGCAAATACGTGAACAATCAGATAAGCGGATAATGCGCCTGTGATAGCCCAAAAGCGCCCCATGCCACAAGAAATATAATCATAAACCGACCCTGAAGTCGGCAAAATAGCAGCTGCCTCAGAAAATGTTGTTAACTGAGCTTGCATCATAATAAAACTGAGCAACACCGCGAGTGCGAATGTATCACCACCTATGCCAAAACCGCTCGTGACTGTCAATATGACGGGACTTGCCATAATCACACCCACTGAACTTGCTAAAGTGGTAGGAAAGCCCACTTTACCTTTCTCAATATGTGACGTTAATTTTGAGGACATATTCATTTTGCTTCCCTCTCTTTTATATAAAACGCAGCCTTGATTGTGAATTTTTTGTGAATAAATATATTGACTGTTCCGCCACTATAAAAATAAGCACAAACATGTCGCTATCGTCCTAAAGAACGATAACCAAAGAGAGATACGACTGAATTAACGAACTCAAAAAGTACTTACAATTGATAGTTAAAAATAAATAATTCATTGAATATCAATAAGTAAAAAACACCCAATTCATTAACACATTAATAAATCAATAACGAAAGGTACTAAAAGGCTACCCAGGGTATTTTGCTTAAGGTTGGTTAAGTTTAAATATTGCAATCAAGCTCACGTTATTAACATGTTTATTTTATGTTAATTGAATTTAATTGCATGATAATCACTATGCGCAAAATAGAAGGATAAAATAGAGTATGACAAAACCAATATTGCATCAGCAGCAGAAAACATTAATTAATTGCTGCCTAGATACTATTGCTCATATTATTCCTATTTCAGCCTCCGTTTATTATCTCGTCGATGACCTCTGGCAGCCCGATAATTATGTTTTGTATGGTATTAGTTCAAATATGCATCAAGAATATTTAACGCATTATAGAGAACTAGATCCTCTGCGCCCTGATAAATTTCGTGGTGATGACCTTCGTCTAATCAAAATGGCGCCAGAGATGAAACACAAAAACCAAGCGTTTTATGCTGATTTTATGCAGCCAAATAACATCACTGATATGGCTGAAATTTTTATTCGGCGTAAGAATAAAATTATTGCCGGTATTTCTGTATTAAGAGACACACCATTTCAACCACAAGAAATCATGCGATTGAATGCAATTTTACCTATCGCCGAGCTTATTACTTTTGATATTTTGCCTGATTCACTTGTGTGCTATACACCAAAAGAACAAGAGATCATTCATTTAGTTCGAGAAGGCGCGAGTAATAAACGTATTGCATTACTATTGGGCGTATCACTTTCTACTGTAAAAACGCATCTACGTAATATTTTCACAAAAGCCAATGTGAGTAACAGAACAGAACTTGTTTCATCCGGATTTATTATTCATCAAGAAAAAATATTGTAATATTTGATAAGTTTCAGTATCCCTATTTAACAGCCAGCTATTACAGAACGCATATTAACGTCCACCACCAACTTCAATAATTGAGCCTGTCATATAAGAAGATGCATCACTCAAAAGCCATGTAACTACTTCGGCAATTTCTTCCGGTTTCCCCCCTCTTTTCATTGGAATATTGCTTGCAATTCTATCAACTCTTTCTGGTTCTCCCGCATCAGAATGAATATCGGTATAAATAACGCCAGGACGGACAGAATTAACTCTAATTCCCAGCTCAGCAAGCTCTGTAGAAAGACCTTTAGTGATGGTATCTACAGCACCTTTCGATGCAGCATAATCAACATTTTCACCAGGCATACCAAAACGAGCAGAAATAGATGAAATATTCACGATGACAGCATCTTGAGTGGCCGCCAAATTTTGTCTATTTTTGATAAATTCACGACAACAAATTAATAATCCAGTGACATTTGTCGCCATAACCGCATTAATTCGTTCAGCTGTTAGTTGTTCAGCTGTGCATTTGTGAAAAAGGATCCCAGCGTTATTGACGAGATAATGTAATTCACCATATTTTTCACGAATAGTAGCAAACATCTTTACAACTTCATTCTCATGAGCAATATCACATTGAATTGCAATAGCATTACCACCAGATTCAATGATGTTAGTCACTACTTCATTCGCAGCTTGTTGATTACACTTATAGTTAACAAAAACTTGCATACCAAGACCTGCAAGCTGTAGAGCAGTTGCTCTACCAATTCCGCGGCTGCCGCCAGTAACTAATACTCTTTTCATTACATATCCCTTTTACTATTCAAATTTAGAAGGGACTTACAATATGTCATTTAATATCCTCCTTCAATGACCTAAAATGGCTATTTATATATTGCAACTCATTGAGCTATATCACAAAAAATATAAAACAAAGTAACGATATACATTAAAGAACATGATTTAATTTCTGATCAATATTTGAACATAAATAGGTTTGGTAAACATGGGAGATAATGAGGAGTTATTCAAAGAAAAAACCCAGCCGAAGCTGGGAAAACCACTATAAATTATTAGTTCGTTGATATGATTAGTAACGGATCATCACCGACTTTAATTCGGTATAATATTCAATAAAAGCACTACCAAATTCACGACCAATTCCTGACGATTTTATGCCACCAAAAGGTACTGCGGGGTCGAGAAAAGTATGCATATTGACCCAAACTGTTCCTGCTTCAATGCGCGAAATCATCCGCATTGCTTTGCTCAAATCATTTGTCCAAAGGCTAGCAGCCAGACCGAATGGCGTGCTATTCATCTGTTTGATGAGTTCCTCTTCATCGTCATAGCTTAAAAAGGTACCAATGGGTCCGAATGTCTCTTCTTTCATAAGCGTATCATCAGGGCTATTTGCTCTAATAATCGTTGGTTCGACAAAATACCCCGTTCCATCAATAGGGCAACCGCCATAAATAATTTGGTTGCCATCTTGTTTAGCTTGTTCAAATAAATTTAGTATTTTTTCGTAATGTGCTTTATTCGCCAAAGGCCCCATTTCAGTTGTTTCATCTAATGGTGAACCAATTTTAAAAGTGGATAAACGCTGTTTTAATTGTGATAAAACATCATCTATCAATGATGATGGAATATAAAAACGTTCAGCAGCAGCACAAATTTGACCTTGATTTAGATAACCTGCTTCAATGATGCCATCAACAATTTTTTCAACTGGCAAATCAGCTAAAAATGCCGCACCATTTTTACCACCAAGTTCAAGTGTTACCCGAGTCAACTTACCTTCCATTGCCGATCGTCCAACCGCTAAACCTGTTGGAACAGAGCCTGTAAAGGTGACTTTAGAACATAAAGGATGGGCAATTAGCGCAGATCCCACTTCACTTCCTCCACCATTGACAATATTAATTACGCCATCAGGTATACCTGCTTCTTTAGCCAATTCTGCAACTCTCAGCATCGTCAATGGTGTAAATTCACTTGGTTTTAAAACAATAGTACAACCACAGGTTAAAGCCGCTGCGAGCTTCCAAATAGAGATCATTATAGAGAAGTTCCACGGAATAATTCCCGCAACAACACCAACTGGCTCACGTTGAGTAAAGGCGGAATATTTCTCGCCTTTAAAGGATGGCAAAGACACATTTAAAGTTTCGCCACTAATTTTGGTCGCCCATCCTGCAAAATAGCGTAAAAATTGGACAGAAGCACCTATCTCCAGAAAACGAGATAATTGAATCGTTTTCCCAGAACACATTGTTTCTAATTGGGCGAGTTCTTCAAGATTCTTTTCTAGCAAGTCAGCTAACCGATTTAAGCAATTACCTCGCTCCATGGGGGTCGTATTTGCCCAAGCACCATAAAATGCTTGATTAGCGGCTTCCATTGCCGCATTAACTTCTGTCGCTGTACCTTCTGTTACTGTGCTGATAACTTTTTCTGTCGCTGGATTAACAACGTTGAAAGTCGTTTTCCCTCCACCAGGAACTGTCTGACCATTAATAAAATGCCCATGCTGGCGCTTTAAAAACTCGCTTACTGCTGGTAATAAGGCTAACTCACTCATCGTTATTACTCCATTTGTACACTTTTTAACAAGAAAAGTGCCATGCTATCAATGACACTAAGGTTTTGAAAAATTCATGACTACACCTTGTTGTATTCGAGCCCAAATACTTCTAGTAATTAATAAGTAACAAAATCACTAAAAATTTTGGCTCGAATTCAGCGTTAATGATTAAGCATTAACACAAGCTAAATAATGCTTAACAAAACGCCCTTCACTTATTTCCCAAATAACTTCAGTTCCTTTTGTTGCAAACCAAGAATCACCTTTATGATATTCAACTGTTTTACCTGTTTTCACATCAGTTAATTTAACTGAACCTTCATGTACAGTTGCCATCTCATCAAATGGATAAACCATTTTAAATTTGCCTTTAGTGCAGGCAAAAATACCGCAAGTAAGGTTATCGGTTGGCTCGCCGTGGATCATGGCAACACTCGCTTGTGGATCACCTTCAATAACTTCAGATCCTAAATTAGTTACACTGCCAATATTGAGTAATTCAAGAAGTGGGGCATTTAACAATAATGGATTAATCATAATGTTACCTTTTCTTTAATGGATAAAATGCTTAACGGCGACCTTGCCAATAACCCGAAGTTTGATGCCATATTTTGGCCAAAGACACGATGACATTACGCATACTGTCTTTGCCAACAATATTGGAATGTGGAATTGAACTCATCAAATCATAACGATGCGATCCTTCAGCCATTCCTTCTGCTAAAACCTTACAAACAATATGGCTTGGTGTAACACCAAAGCCCGAATAGCCTTGAACATAAAAAATATTGTTATGATTTGGTATTGTGCCGATTTGCGGGAATAAATTCGCACTACATGCCATTGGCCCGCCCCAAGCTAATTCAATTTTGACATCCTTCAAATAAGGAAATGTTTTTAGCATGAGATTCCGGTTCCACTCTTTAAGATCTGATGGGATATATTCAAGAAAATGGGTTGAACTACCATACAGTAAGCGGTTTTCTCGTGTGACGCGATAATAGTCAATCACTGGCCGAATATCGCTGTATGCCCCACGTATTGGGCTTATCCGCTCAATCATTTCATCGGATAGCTCTTCGGTCATTAATTGATATGCGTACGTATTGATTGTTTTGGGATAAATTGTTGGCTCTAAGCCATTTAAAAATGAATCACATGCCCACAACATTTTTTTTGCGCGTACTGAACCCATTGAGGTTCTAACCGTGACGGTGTCGCCATATTCAACATTCAGCACTTGGCTATTTTCAAAAATCTTACCACCGTATTCAGTGACTGCTTTTGCCTCACCAAGTAACAGATTCAAAGAATGAACATGACCGCCGCCCATATGCTTAATACCGCAAGTATAAGCATCAGAGCCAATAATCTGTTTCATATCTGAGCCTGCGTAAAACTCAATCTCTTCATCGGGAGAAACAGATTTAAAATCAGTTAACCAGCTACGTAATGTTTTTTCTTGACGTTTATTACTGCCTAAGTAGGCATAACCATGACAAAAATCAGCATCAATATTATATTTTTCAATCCGTTCTCGGATAATACCTGCCCCCATATTGCTGATTTTAAATATTGTCTCAAGCCCATCAGAGCCAACATATTTCTTAATGACATCTAAATCATGACCAATCCCAGCCATCACTTGCCCACCATTACGGCCAGATCCACCATAGCCAAGATAACGCCCTTCAATAATGGCAATATTCGTGATCCCTTTCTCACACAGTTCTAGCGCTGTGTTGATCCCGGAAAATCCACCGCCAATGATCACGACATCAACATCAAGATCTTCTTTTAATATTGGAAAACGAAGATCATATTTCTTCGTTGCCGAATAATAGGTTAATGATTCAACTTGGTTATTCATATTGGATACCCTGTTAGTATCTTACGATAACCCAATTATCTTAACCTATGATTAACATTTACATAGCCCTTTAGGGATATTTGAAACATATTATTAACATTTGTGATGTAAATCGAATTATTAAATATTATTTATAAAATTGATTTAATTTAGAATTTATTAATTCATTGAAAAATAATAATAAAAAGTCATAAAGCTATCTTCTAGAAAATACATCAGACTAATGATTATTTATACGTAATTTCTATTGCCGGACATAATTCATTAATAAGTTAAATAATTCAGCTTGAGAACGAATATTTAATTTTTGATAAATATTTTTTCGGTGGTTTTTAACGGTACCTAAACTAATAAATAAGGATTGAGCAATTTGTGAAGATCCTTGTCCTTCTAAGATTAATGTCACTATTTCAGTCTCTCTTGGCGTTAAGCCAAAACGAGCTTGCATATCATCTGGTTTATCATTATTCGAAGCCATTCTAGGCGCTGAATCTTTATGTAGCCTCGCCATGCTGCGAATAATTTCAAAAGCGTCTTTTAAAGGTTCCTGTGTGCTGCTTCCTGTAACAAAAGGCCTATTTTCATTGCCAAAGAAGATACCTAGCTGTTTATCTGTTGAAATATCAAGTAATAGCCCCGCCTCATCACACCAGCCCGTTTTGCGATAAAAATTAAGGTAGTAATCTGTATGATAAAACCCCTTCGGCGCTAATTCCCTAAGCGTTAGCATTTGGCACTCAGTACCCTTTTTCAGCTCTTGATAAAAAGGGTCCATCAATAAGCACCTCGCTGGTAAATTCGGTTTATGCTATCGCTATTACGACGTTCAACTTTAGAAAGAAAACGAGGAGGAGCATTCTTTTCAAATGAATAAATAATGGCATTATCAAATACGATGAATGATGACAACCAAGATAATAAATTAGGATAGAATTGAGTGGTTGAAACAGAATCAATCACATCAGGCAATTTTTCCAGATAGTTTTCCATTCCCCCCCAAATCATTAACTTATTAATAATAAAATCATCAAGTACAAAAATCATTCATTGAAGGACAATAAAAATGATGCGGCGCGAGATAAAACCATCTTAACTGCGCGATAAATGAATTCTATTGTTGTTTCACCAGAAGAAATAACATTTCAGTTAGACCTTAAATTAAAATGTTAAAAACCGCTATATCTTGATAGCGGTTTTTAAGAAGAGAGCGAAAAAATTAACTGATAAAATCAGTATAAATTAATCCACTCTGTCCCATTGTAGATCATCTTTCTTTTAGTCTCCCAGTTGTATATTTCATCACCTTGAATTGCATTTGGCGGTAAATTAACTGTATTACTCACAAGCGCAGGCGGTCGTTCTAACTTAATGGCGCTATTCACTAATTCATATCTGTCTGGTCTCTCCATTACAGTCTTACGTACAGAAGAATCAAAAGACATAAATTCAATACTCGCATCAATAAGTTTGATCGGCGGGATGTTCACAGGGTGCTGATGCGTGAAATACAATTCATTGATTGCCCCCTTATTCAAAACCAATACTTTTTCACATTTATCAACCCACTGTTCACCAATCCCAATTTATCTTATACGAGCATCAGCTTCAATCGCTCCCTAACGAAAATGGCATTGTTGTTTCTACTCAGGTT